>NZ_JAIUKB010000019.1:0-113183 GCF_020176785.1 Saccharopolyspora sp. 6V
CAAAACAAACTGCGCCGGCGCCGCGGGCTTTTCTTTTTATTATTTCTGGGGGGGGGGGGGGGGGGGCCCGCGGCCCCCCCCCCCCCCCCCCCCCCGACAGGTCAGAGACGGACGCCTTCCATTTCTCGAATCAGGCTCTTCGGTCGCATGTCAGTCCAGTTCTCGTTGACGTAGTCCACGGCTGATTGGCGATCGGTCTCCTCGAGCGCGACGGTCCATCCGGCCGGGGCCTCGGCGAACGCCGGCCACAGCGAGTGCTGGCCCTCGTCGTTCACCAGAACCAGATACGTGCCGTCGGGGTCCTCGAACGGGTTGGTGCTCATGATGTTCTCCTCTCCGGTCATGCGTTGGTCGTGCGTTGGTCGTGCTTCGCGGTGTCGTGGTCGAGGCCGGAATCCTGGGCTCACAGCAGGTCGTCCAGGACGCCGCCGATGCGGGCGATCGCGTCCGGATCGGTGAGCATCCCGTCGTGGGTGGCATCCACGCCGTGATCCAGCACCGTTCCCGTCACGTACGGCCGCCAGGCGGCGGAGGTGAGCGGATCACCTCGATCCCCGTCCACTGCGGTCCGATCGTGGGTGCGCCGGAGTGCGGTGAAGCTCACCAGATCACCGTCGAAACGCGCGGGCTCGAAGCTCTCCATGAGCCTGCAGTTGTCCACGAAGACCCTCATGCACGCCTTCAACCCGTCGGTGCCCAGTGCCGCCAGCCTGCTGTTCTGCTCGTCGAGGTAGTCCGCGTACCGGGTGAGCACCGCGTCCTGGTCGCCCTCGAACTCGGCACCGTCGAAGTCGAAGCCGGCATCAGCCAGGAGCGAGCCCACGATCTCCGCGTCCGTACGATCGACGATGGTCCGCCCCTCGTCCGGGAACGAGTCCACCGTCACCACGTGGCTGACCCGCTCGCCCTGCTCCTGCAGCAGCGTCGCCATCGCGTGCACGACGAGGCCGCCGAAGGACCACCCGAGCAGCCGGTACGGACCCCGCGGTTGGACTCGCCGGACCTCCCGCACGTAGTCGGCGGCCATCTCCCCGATGGAACCCGGGGTCGCGTCGGCGTTTCGCAGCCCCCGGGCCTGGATGCCGTAGAGCGGCTGGTCTGCGGACAGGTGCGCCATCAGCCCCGCGTACGACCAGCTCGTCCCGGAACCAGGGTGCACGCAGAACAGCGGTGGCCTGTTCCCCCTCGGCCGCAGCGGGAGCAGGCATTCGAACGGGTCCCGGGTGGTGTCCGATCCCAGTTCCTCGGCGAGCATGGCAACGGTGGGCGACTCGAACACCGAGCGCACCGACAGCTCCACACCGAACGCGGCACGAACCCGATTCACCAACTGCGTGGCGAGGAACGAGTGTCCTCCCGACCTGAAGAAGTCGTCGTGGACGCCGATCGACGGCAAGCCCAGCAGCTCCTCGAACAGACCGCACAGGACTTCCTCCTCCGGTGTGCGAGGCGCGACCTCGTCAGTGCCGAGGCACGGTTCCGGGAGTGCGGATCGGTCGAGCTTCCCGTTGGCGGTCAGGGGGAACGCGTCGAGCGGCACGAACGCTGACGGCACCATGTATTCCGGCAGCACCGTCCCGACGTGCTTGCCGAGGGCCTCCGGGTCCACGCTGCGCCCGTCGTGGAGCACCACGTAGCAGACCAGGCGGAGATCTCGGGGCGGGTACTCCCGCGCGAGGACGACGGCCGTCCGCACCGCCGGGTGGCTGGTCACCGCGGACTCGACTTCGCCGAGTTCGATGCGGAAACCTCGGACCTTCACCTGGAAGTCCGCCCGGCCCACGAACCGGAGTTGCCCCTCCCGCGTCCACCGCACCAGATCACCGGTGCGGTACATGCGGGAACCAGCCGCTCCGAACACGTCGGCGACGAACCGTTCCGCCGTCATGTCCGGGCGGTTCAGGTACCCGCGCCCGACTCCCGACCCCGCGATGTACAGCTCTCCCACCGCACCCACGGCGACCGGTACGAGCTGGTCATCGAGCACGTACAACCGGGCGTCGCGGATCGCACCGCCGATCGGCGGTGCGCTCGGCCAGACCTCGGCGTTCCCGTCCAGCACGCATCCCGTCATCACGTGCGTCTCGGTCGGCCCGTACTGGTTGTGCATCCGCCGGCCGGGTACGCGAGCGTGGAAATCACGAATCGCGTCGCTGGGCACGAGCGCTTCCCCGGACTGCACGATGTCGCACAGCGCGGGAAGGTCGCGGTCCTGGTCGAGAGCGGCCTCGGCGACGGCCTGCACCACCAGGTTCGGTACGAACAGTTCCTCGATGCGGTGTTCGTCCAGCCAGCCGACCAGCCGTTCGGAGTCGCGACGCACGTCCTCCGGGCACTCCACGAGCGTCTTGCCGAAGAGCGTCGCGGAGAAGATCTCCTGCACCGACACGTCGAAACCGATGGGAGCGAACTGCGCCGTCACCTTGGGCTCGCCGGGGTCCCGTGGCAGCACGGTGTCCTGCCACGACACGAGGTTCCTGACCGTGCCCGCCCGCTGCACGACGGCTTTGGGGCGACCGGTCGAGCCGGACGTGTAGATCACGTACAGCGGGTGGTCGGCCAGCAGCGGTGCGTGCCGCTCGGCGTCCGCCAGGTCCGCCGACGTCTGCGCGGCGACGTGTTCCCGCAGCGCGGGGTCGTCCAAGCACAACGTCTCCCCGACGACGCCCGCGAAGCGCTCCCCCTGGTCGCTGTTCGTCAGCAGCACTGCGGGTTCGGCGTCGTTCAGGACGAACCGAATGCGCTCGTCCGGGTGCGAGACGTCGATCGGGACGTACGCGGCACCGGATTTCACCACCGCCCAGACCGTGACGACGAAGTCGATCGACCTGGGGAGCAGTACCGCCACGTACGACTCGGCACCCACTCCGCGTTCCACGAGGACTCGCGCGAGGCGATTCGCCCGCGCGCTGAGTTCCGCGTAGGTGACGGCATCCGAGCCGTGGACGACCGCTCGGCGTCGCGGTGTCGCCCTGACCTGCTCTTCGAACACGGCGGGCAGGTTCCGCCACGGCAACGCGCTCCCGGTGTCGTTGAAGGTACCGACGACCAGCTCGCGATCCTCCGGCGACAGCACGTCCACCCGGTCGACCCGCACCGCCGGGTTCGCCACCACGGTGCGCAGCAGCCGCACCAGGCGCTCGCTCAGCGCCTGTGCGGTGGACCGATCGAAGAGGTCGGCGCTGTACTCGACCGACGCCTGCATCCCCGCCGGGGAACCATCCTCACCGCGACTTTCGGCGAAGAACCAGAACAGGTCGAACTTGGCCGTGGGCTTGATGATCGGCTGCGTGCGGACCGTCAGCTCGGCCGACCGCTCCGGCGCGCCTTCCACGACCACCTGTTCGTTGTTGTTCAGCGTGAGCTGCACTTGGTACAGCGGGTGGCGAGCCAGTGAGCGATCCGGGTTGAGCAGCTCCACGAGCCGCTCGAACGGCAGTTCCTGGTGCTCGTAGGCCGCCAGGTCGGTCTCCCGGACGCGGTCCAGCAACTCGCGGAAAGTGGGATCGCCCGTGAGGTCGGTGCGCAGCACCAGCGAATTCACGAAGAAGCCGACCACGTCGTCCACGGCGTCGTCGGTACGGCCCGCGATGGGTGTTCCGATCGGGATGTCCCGGCCCGCGCCCAGCCTGCTGAGGACGGCCGCCAGTCCTGCCTGCAACACCATGAACAACGTCGAACGGGTGTCCCGGGCCAACTTGAGCAATGCCGCGTGCAGGTCGGCGGGAACGTCGAACAGGACCATCCCGGCTTCCTGCGAGGACAACGCCGGCCGGGATCGGTCCGTGGGCAACTCCAGTTCCTGCGGAAGACCGTCCAACGCCTCCGCCCAGTACGCGAGCTGGCTGCTCAGCTCGCTGTCCGGATCGTGCTCGGAACCGAGGATGTCCCGCTGCCACAGCGCGTAGTCCGCGTACTGGACCGGTAGCGGAGTCCACTGCGGGCTCACGTGTTCCCGCCGCGCGTCGTAAGCGACGCTGAGGTCCCGCCGCAGCAACGGCATGGACCACCCGTCACCGCAGATGTGGTGCAACAGCAGGAGCAGGACGTGGTCACCGGAATCCACAGCGAACAGCAACGCTCGCAGCGGGGGCTCCGCGGCGAGGTCGAACCGGTGCCGCACGGCGTCGGTGAGCCGGTCCTCCAGCTCGGCCTCGGTCGTGTTCACGACGTCGAGCGCGACGGTCGCGTCCTCGCGCACGACCTGGTACGGGCCTTCGTCGTCCTCGCCGAAGACCGTCCGCAGCGGCTCGTGGCGTGCGACCACGTCGCACAGCGCTTCGCGGAGCGCGTCCCGGTCCAGCCGGCCGGACAACCGCAAGGCTGCCGGGATGTTGTACGTCGGCTGGGGACCTTCCACCCGATGCAAGAACCACAGCCGCTGCTGGGCGAACGACAACGGAATCCGGGACGGCCTCGGCGTCGCGGGAGTCACGCCACCGCGCCGGGAACCGGCCCGAGCGAGGGCGGCGGACAGGCTCGCGACCGTCGGATGGTCGAACACCGACCGCACCGGCACTTCCCGGTGCAAGGTGGACCGGATGCGGCTCACCAGCCGGGTGGCCAGCAACGAGTTTCCGCCCAGGTCGAACAGGTGGTCGTCGATCCCCACCGAGCGCAGGCCGAGGATCTCCGCGAACAGCTCGCAGAGGATCTCCTCACGCGGTCCCCTCGGTCCGCGTTGGACCTCGGCCACCGCGGCGTCGACGTCCGGCAAGGCCGCCTTGTCGACCTTCCCGCCGGGCGTTCGGGGAATCTCCGGCACGGCGTGGACCACGTTCGGCACCAGGTAGCGAGGCAGGACTTCGGTGATCGCGGCGCGCAACGCCGCCGTGTCGAGGTCGTCGGAACCCGCGACGTAGGCGACGAGGCGCTTCTCCCCGTCGGTGCGGAGGACGACCACGCAGTCCCGCACCCCGGGCTGCCCGGCGAGCACGGTTTCGATTTCCCCGGGTTCGACGCGGAAACCACGCAGCTTGAACTGCTCGTCCGACCGCCCCACGAACTCGAGCGCTCCGTCCCGGTTGCGGCGCACCAGGTCCCCGGTTCGGTACATCCGCGACCCGGCCGGTCCGAACGGGTTCGCCACGAAGCGCTGCCCGGTCGGTCCGGCCTGGCCTAGGTAGCCGCGTGCCAGCCCCGCACCGGCGAGGTACAGCTCCCCCGCCATACCGGGGGCGACCGGATGCAGGTCCCGGTCGAGGACGTACAGCGAGGTGCCGTCCATCGGCGCACCGATCGGCACCACCTCGCCGACCTCCTCGGCGGTCCGCACCGGCTGGTGGGTAGCGTTCACGGTGATCTCGGTCGGGCCGTACAGGTTGGTGACGGTCAGGCCGGGTGAGCGCTCCAGCACCCGCCGGAACGACCGTGCGGACGCGGCGTCACCTCCGGTCGTCACCTCCCGCAAGGTCGACAGCAGCGCGGGCTGCTCGTCGGCGATCAGGGTGAACAGTGCGGTGGTCAGCAGCGCGCCGGTCACCTCGTGCCGGACGACCAGCTCGTGCAGGCCCGCGAGATCCACCTCGCCGTCGGGCACGACGACGATCCGCTTGCCGTTGAGCAGCGGCACCCACAGCTCGTAGGTGGACGCGTCGAACGCCAGGGCCGCGGTCATCAGGACGCGGTCGTGCGCTCCAGTCCGCCAGCGCTGGTCGTGCGCCAACTCGGCGACGCCACGGTGCGTGATCCCGACGCCCTTGGGCACTCCCGTCGAGCCCGAGGTGAACATGACGTAGGCGAGCTGGTCCGGGGCGATCGCGACCTCCGGCGCGTGTTCGGGCATCCCGGCGACGGTCTCGTCGGAGTCGACGACGAGCGTTCGCAGCCCCAGCTCCGCCGCTTCCTCCTGGTAGCGCCGGTCGGTGAGGACGATCCGGGCCCCGACTTCCCGCGCCATCCGCCGACGCCGCCCCGTGGGGAACGAACGGTGCAGCGGGACGTAGGCACCGCCGGACCCGAGCACGCCGAGAACCGCCGTCACGGTGTGCGGTGCGCGCTCCATCAGGATGAGCACCCGCTCCTCGGGCTCGACGCCCTCGGCCAGCAGCCGGTGGCCGAGCCGGTGCGCACGGGCCACCAGCTCGCGGTAGGTGGTGTCGCCGCTGGCGCCGGAGACGGCGACCGCGTCCGGTGTCCTGCCGGCATGGTCGCGGACGAGATCGGGGAGGGAGCGGAGCTCGACCGGCCCGGGAACGCCGTGCGTTCCGGCTGCCACCGCCTCCGGCGCGCCGAGGGTGCCCACCGGGCGGTCCGGGTCGGTCGCGATGTCGGTGATCAGGCGTGCCACCCGATCCAGCACGTCCTGAGCCGTGGCGCGGTCGAACACGTCGGGCCGGTAGTCCAGGCGCAACCGGATCCGCTCACCGGGCGCACCGACGAGGGTCATCGGGTAATGGCTGGCGTCCACTCCGTCCACTGCGGACACACGTAGGCGGTCGCCGGGGCCGTCAGCGGCCGGCGCGCTACCCGACGGGTAGTTCTCGAACACCACCAGCGTGTCGAACAACCCACGCCCGCCTGCCGCGACCAGGCGCTGGATCTCGGCGAGGCCGAGGTGGTGGTACGGCATCAGCCTGGTCTGCTCGTTCTGGAGACCGTGCAGGAACTCGGTGGCGGTCTGCCCCGGCCTGACTCGCGCCCGCAGGGGCACGGTGTTGATGAACAGGCCGAGCATGTCCTCGACCCCGACGAGGTCAGAGGGTCTCCCGGACACCGTGATCCCCGCCGTGACGTCCCCTCGGCCGGTCAGCCGCGACACGACGCACGACCACGCGCCTTGCAGGACGGTGTTCAGGGTGAGTCCTTCGTCCCTGGTCCACGTGGTGAGCGCCGCCGTGACCTGCGCCGGCAGCGAGACTCCCAGCTTGCACGGGACCGTGGACGCGGGGTCCGCGTCGGGCGCGACGAGCGTGGCGCCGTCGATGCCGGCGAGGTGCTCCCGCCAGGCTCTGCGCGCCTCGTCCCGGTCTTGGGCGGCGAGCCAGCCGAGGTAGTCCTTGTACGGCCGTACGCGCGGCAATCCGTCCACGTCGCCGTTGCTCGCGTACAGCGCGAGGAGTTCCTTCCACAGCAACGGCATCGACCAGCCGTCGAGCAGGATGTGGTGGAACGTCAGGATGAATCGATGCCGCCGCTCCCCCTCGCGGATGAGCGTGAACCGCAGCACGGGCGGTGCGGTGAGGTCCAGCCGCCGCGCCCGCTCCTCGGCGACGGTGCGATCGGCGGCCTCGGCGCGCTCCCCGTCCGGCAGGTCACCGAGGTCGACCTCGCGCCACGGCAGTTCCACGCTCTTCGGGATGAGCTGCACCGGACGGTTCACGCCCTGGTAGCGGAACGCGGCTCGCAGGTTGTCGTGACGCCGCAACAGGCCGTCCGCGGCGGCGCGCAGCGCGACGCGGTCGAGGGGTCCCTCCAGGTCCAACACCAGTTGCACCGCGTAGAGGTCCGGCCCCGCCTCGTCGTAGACGTGGTGGAAGAAGATCCCCTCCTGCAACGGGGACAACGGCAGGATGTCCTGAAGGCCGGACCGGCTCATTCCGCGTTCCTCCACTCGGCTTCCAGCATGTCGATCTCGCTCTGGCTCAACTCCGCCAGTGCGACGTCGGACGGGGTGTGCCCGCCCCCGTCCGGGGCGTGCGCGTGTTCCACGAGCGCCCGCAACGCCTGGCCGAACAGGTCCGCGAGTTCCACGACCTCGCCCTCGTCGAGCAGGGCACGAGGCCACACCCAGTTCGTCTCCAGCTTCGGCCCGTCGGCCCCGTCCCTGGTGACGGTGGCGACCTCCAGCAGGTGGGGCAGCACCATGTCCTGGTCCTGGCCGCCGATACCGGAAAGATCTCCCAACAGGGACCAGGCCGCGCTCGGCCCGGATGCCTCGGACTCGGAGGAACGGCCCAGGTAGTTGAAACCGACTTGCGCCTGTGGGCAGCCGGCGAGGACGGTCGCGCCTCGCTCGTCCAGGTAGCGCAGCGCGCCGTATCCCAGGCCGTGGTCCGGGACGGCGCGCAGCCGTTCCTTGACCTGCCGCAGCACCTGCCCCGCGGCAGGGCCGCCCGCCATCGCCTCGACGCGGTCGACCGCACCGGTGTCGAGCAGGACGGGATGCATGTTGGCGAACCAGCCCATCGTGCGGGACACGTCGACACCGCCGAGGATCTCCTCCTCCCGGCCGTGGTTCTCCAAGTCGACCAGGACACCGGCGGCGCGGCCTCGCCGCCATTGGGCCAGCGCCATCGTCAGGGCCGCGAGCAGGACGTCGTTCACGCCCGCGTGGAACGCCTCCGGAGCCGTGGTCAACACCGCCTCGGTGACCTCCCGCGGCACTTGCCTGGACACCCGAGCGCAGTCGGCGTTCGTCCGGCCCACTGAATCGGCGTCCACTTCGAACAACGGGCTGCTCTCGGCATGCAGGCCCGCCCAGTAGGCGAGTTCCGGCTCCCGGCCCGGCGAACGGGCCCAGTCACGCAGCCGCAACGCCCACTGCCGGAACGAGGTGCGCACGGGCTGGAGCTCGACCGGCCGGGCGTCGTGCAGGCACTGGTACGCCTCGGCCAGATCCGGCACGAGTGCCGCCCACGACACCGGATCCACGGCGAGGTGGTGCGCGACGACGAGGATCGTCGCGGGTTCGCCTCCTCCTGCCGGGAAGTGCACCACTTGCAGGAGGCTCCCGGTCGCCAGGTCGAGCCGTTCCCGCGCCGAGGCGGCGTGGTCGGCCATGAGCCGCAGCCGGTCTCGGCCCTGCGACCGGGACACGTCGATGGTGCGGACCCGGTCGTCCGCCCGCACGGTTCCCGGCTCCACGACGTGCAGAGCCCAGCGCGAGCCGGCCCCGCGCCCGGTGTCGGCCGGGTCGAAGTCGACGCGCATCCGCAATGCGTCGTGGTGGTCGAGCACCGCCTGCACCGCCGAGACGAGCGTGTCGTGCTCGGTGTTCTCGGGAGCCCGCAGCACCTTCCACTGGTTGAGCCGGTCCACCGGCCCGCCCATCTCGGCGAACCAGTGCAGCACCGGGGTCAGTGGGACCTCGCCCACCCCGTTGGTGTCGGCGAGATCGGGCGCGCTCTCCTCGAACCGCGCCACCCGCGCCAGCCCCGCGACCGACTTGTGCTCGAAGACGTCCTTGGCGGTGAACACCAGTCCGACGCGGCGCGCACGGCCGGCGAGCTGGATGGACATGATGCTGTCCCCGCCCAACGCGAAGAATCCGTCGTCGATGCCCACGGACTCCAGCCCGAGAACGTCCGCGAACAGCTCGCACAGCACCTTTTCGCGCTCGTCCCTCGGCGCTCGCCCGGTCACCACGGCCTCGGCGACCGGCTCCGGCAGCGCGCGATGGTCGATCTTGCCGTTGGGGGTGAACGGCAGTGCGTCGAGGCGGACGATCGCGGCCGGGACCATGTACTCCGGCAGTGCGGCGGCCACGTGCGCACGCAGCGCTTCCCCGTCCACGCCGGTCCCGGCGGCCGTCGGCACCACGTAGCTCACGAGGCGTTTGTCCCCCGGACGGTCCTGCCTGAGCAGCGTCACGCCCTGCGCCACGGCGGGATGTCGTTGCAGTACCGCGTCGATCTCGCCGAGTTCGACGCGGAAGCCGCGGATCTTCACCTGGTGGTCGACCCGGCCGACGAACTCCACGTCACCACGTGCGTTCCAGCGCACCAGGTCGCCGGTGCGGTACATCCGCTCGCCCGGGGCTCCGAAGGGGTCGGCCACGAACCGCTCGGCCGTGAGGACGCGGCGGCCCAGGTACCCCCGGCCGACACCGCTGCCAGCGAGGTACGCCTCGCCGAGGACACCGCGCGGCACCGGGTTGAGCGCCGCGTCCAGCACGTACAGCCGGTCGTCCGGGATGGCCCGGCCGGCGTCGGGCTGCTCGGCACCGGTGAGCGGTTCGCTCATCGTGGTGAGCACGGTCGACTCGGTGGCACCGTAGACGTTGACCAGCCGGCGTCCCGCACGATGCCAGCGCGCCGCGAGTTCAGCCGAGAACGCCTCGCCGCCGACCAGCACTCCGCGCAGGCTCGGCACGTCCAGGGGGTCGAGGGTGGCGAGCAGCGCCGGTGGTGCCGCCAGGTGCGTGACACCGTGCGCTCGGACGAACTCGGCGAGTTCGTCACCCCCGACGACGCTGTCCCGCGGTCCGAGCACCATCGTCGTCCCGCTCAGGAGGGTCATGACGAAGTCGCCGAGAGCCGCGTCGAAGTTCGGCGACACCAACTGGAGCACGCGGCTCGTGCTGTCGAGGCCGAGTTTGTCGACGTGTCCGGCCGCCAGGCCCGCGAGGCCGTGGTGATCCACCTGGACGCCTTTGGGCCGACCAGTCGAACCGGACGTGTACACGACGTAGGCCACTGCGGACAGCTGGAGCGGCGAGATCCTGTCGCCGTCGTCCACGTCGTGGTCAGGACACGCACGAATCGCAGCGCGAACCGTCTCGTCGTCGACCAGCAACCGAGCGACGCCCTGGTGAGGAAGCGATTCCTCCAGGTGTCGCGCCGTGATCACCAGCGACGGACGCGCGTCATCGAGCATGAACTCGATGCGATCCGCCGGGTAGTTCGGATCGACCGGCAGGTAGGCCGCTCCCGCCTTCTGCACTGCGAGCAGGGCGACGACGAGTTCCTCGCCACGTGGCAAGGCGACCGCCACCACCCGCTCAGGACCGACGCCGAGCGAGATCAGGTACCGAGCCCACCGGTTGGCGCGGGCGTTGAGCTCCGCGAAGCGGATCTCCCGGCCCTCGGCCACCACGGCGGGGTGGTGCGGCGTCCGGTCGCACTGGCGCTCGAACAGCGTGGCCCACGTTCCCGGTTCGGTGTCGGCGTCGCCGCCGCCCGTCGCCACCAGTGCCGCGCGCTCGGAAGCCGCGAGCACCTCGGCCTGCCGCACCCGGCGGGACGGATCCTCGACCAACGAGGCCAGCAACCGGCGGAACCACTCGCCGAGTCGTCGCGCCGTGGCGGCGTCGAACAGGTCGGCGCTGAACTGCACCGTGCAGTCGAGCCCACCCGCGCGTCCGTCCCGGTCACGGGGCCGCTCACCGAAACCGAACAGCAGGTCGAAGTTCGCGACTCCGGTGTCCAGCGGGTACGAGGTGACGTCCAGCTCCGCGACACCTCCGACTCCGCCGGCGCCTCCGCCGGGAACAGCAGCGGCGTCGTTGAGCGAGAGCATCACCTGGAACAGCGGATGCTTGGCCAGTGACCGATCCGGTGCCAGCAGGTCCACCAGTCGCTCGAACGGCACGTCCTGGTGGGCGTAGGCGTCCAGGTCGGTGCGGCGGACCCGCGCCAGCAGTTCCGCGAAGGTGGGCGCTCCGGACACGTCGGTCCGCAGCACCAGCGTGTTGACGAAGAAGCCGACCAGGTTCTCGGTCGCCGCGTCGGTCCGGCCCGCGACCGTCGTGCCCAGCGGGATGTCGTCGCCCGCGCCCAGTCGGTGCAGCAGCGCTGCCAACGTCGCCTGCAACACCATGAACACGCTCACCGCGTGCTCCCTGGCGACCTGCACGATCCGGGCGTGCAGGTCCGGTGGGACCTCGAAGGTGGTCCGACCACCCCGGTAGGACGACGAGGAGGGGCGGGGACGGTCCACCGGCAGGCTGATCTCGGTGGGCAGGTCGGCCAACGAGGACGTCCAGTAGTCCAGTTGAACGGCCAGTGGACTGTGCGGGTCGTCCTCGGCACCGAGCGCCTCGCGCTGCCACAGCGCGTAATCCGCGTACTGCACGGGCAGCTCAGGCCACTGCGGACCCTCGGCGGCCCGCCGGGCGCGGTACGCGGTGGTGAGATCGCGAACCAGGACCGGAACCGACCAGCCGTCGGCGGCGATGTGGTGCAGGGACAGGAGAAGCACGTGCTCGTCGTCCCGGCCGTCGATCTCGAACAGCACGCCGCGCACCGGTAGCTCGCCGGCGAGGTCGAAGCCCTGACGCGCCGCCTCCGTGACGTCTCCGGCGAGTCCGGCCTCGCTCGTCGTCACGACCTCCCAGGGTGGACGAACGATGTCGACGACCACCTGGTGGGGACCCTCCGCGTCCTCCACGAACACCGTCCGCAGGACCTCGTGCCGGGCCAGCACGTCCGCGAACGCCGCCGCGAGCGCGTCGCGATCGAGCCTGCCGGTCAGCCGGAGCGCCAGCGGCATGTTGTACGCCGCGTTGCCGTCCTGGAACCGGTTGGCGAACCAGAGCCTGCGCTGCCCGAACGACAGCGGCAGCAGCCCGGGTCGGGAAGCCCTGCGCAGCGGGGTGCGCGCCCGGTCGGCGTCGCGCAGCGCCAGGGCGAGCCCCGCGACCGTCGGCGTGTCGAACACCTGCCGGATCGCGATCTCCGCACCGAAGGCGGCACGAATCCGGCCCGCCAGCGTGGTGGCGAGCAGCGAATGGCCGCCGCGCGCGAAGAAGTCGTCGTCGATGCCGACCGCACCGACGCCGAGCACGTCGGCGAACAACTCGCAGAGGATCTCCTCCTGCGGTCCGCGCGGAGACCCGCCGCCGGTACCGCCGTCCTCCGGTGCAGGCAGTGCGCGGCGGTCGAGCTTCCCGTTGGGTGTCAGGGGAAGCTCGTCCATCAGGACGAACGCCGACGGCACTTGGTACTCCGGGAGGAGCGCCGCGAGGTGTTCGCGGACCGAGTCCACCCCCGGCGCCTCGCCGGCAGGCACGAGGTACGCCACGAGCCGGGCGCTTCCGGGCTGGTCCTCCCGCACGACGACGGCACTGCGCTCCACGGCGGGGTGCGCGGTGAGCGCCGCCTCGACCTCTCCCGGCTCGACGCGGAACCCGCGCAGTTTGACCTGGTCGTCGGCACGACCCAGGAAGTCCAGCGCTCCGTCCCGGTTCCACCGGACCAGATCCCCGGTTCGGTACATCCGCGCGCCGGGGGCACCGAACGGGCAGGCGATGAAACGCTCGGCGGTGCCCGCCGCACGGGCCAGATAGCCCCGGGCCAGCCCGGAACCGGCGACGTACAGCTCCCCCGGCATACCGGCCGGAACGGGTCGAAGCCGGCGATCCAGGACGAAAACGCTGGTGCCGAGCACCGGCCGCCCGATCGTCGGATGCTCGCCCACCGCGAGCGGTGCGCTCATCGTCGCGGCGACGGTGACCTCGGTCGGCCCGTAGGCATCGATCACGCGGCGGCCACCGGTCGCCCACCGGGACGCGAGTTCCGCCGTGACGGCCTCGCCTCCGATCACCACGCACCGCACGGCCGGAACCTCCTGCTCCGCGACCGTGTCGAGGAGCGAGGCGGACAGCATCACGTGGGAGGCGCGCCGTTTCACGAGTTCGGCGGCCAGCTCCGACCCGACGAGCCGACCGGGCGGTGGTGCCAGCACGAGTGCGGCACCCACCGACAGGGTCATCACGATATCGGCCACCGACACGTCGAACTGCGGCGACACGACCTGGAGCACCCGGCTCCGCGGCTCCAGGGCGAGCCCGTCCCGGTGGGTCGTCGCGAGTGCGGCCAGACCAGCATGGCTGACGGCCACGCCCTTCGGCTGCCCGGTGGAGCCGGAGGTGTAGATGATGTAAGCGAGGTTCGCCGGCGCCACCTCGGACTCGACCGGCGGGGCCGCCGCCTCCTCGTCGGTGCCGGGCACCAGGACCGCAGCGTCGACGCTGGATTCCAGGTCGGCCCGCGTCGCCGCGTCCGTCACGAACACGCGGGGCCGCGCCTCGGCGACGATCGCCCGGGTGCGCTCGGCAGGCGCGTCGGCTGCCAGCGGGAGGTACACCGCACCGAGCTTGAACACGGCCAGGACCGCCTCGATCCACTCGTACGAGCGGGGCAGCACGACCGCGACCACCTGCTCCGGTCCAGCGCCGTAAGCCGCCAGCCGGTGCGCGAGGGCGTTGGCCCGCCGGTCGAGTTCCGCGTACGACAGGCTGGTTCCGCTCTGCGCGCACTCCACCGCGATGGCGTCCGGTGTGGTCCGGACGACCTCGTGGAAACCGTCCGTCCAGCGGGTCTCCGGGTGCGGGCCGCCGCGGTTGTCGCCTCGCACGAGCCGCGCCAGTTCCGCTGGGGCGACCAATTCGGTGCCGGAGAGCGGACTGTCCGGTTGCCGCGTCGCCGCGTCGAGCAGCCGCACGAGCCGGTCGACGACGTCCTCGGCCGTCCGGCGGTCGAACAGCTCGACGTCGTACTCCAGCGAGCCGCGCAGGCGCTCCACCACACCGCTGGCGGCACGGCGTTCCCGCAACGAGAACGCCAGGTCCACCTTCGCCGTGGCCGTGCCGACCGGACGGGCGCTGACCCGCACGCCGCCCCACTCGTGCACGTCCTCGTCCACGGCCGCGCGATCGCTGTCGAAGGTCAGCGAGACCTGGAACAGCGGGTTCCTCGACCGGGAACGCTGTGGGCGCAGCACCTCCACCAACCGGTCGAACGGGACGGCCTGATGAGCGTAGGCGGCGAGGTCGGTGTCCCGGACCTGGCGGACGAGTTCGGTGAACGTCGGGTCCCGGCTCAGGTCGGCGCGGAGGACGAGCGTGTTGACGAAGAACCCGACGAGCCGGTCCACAGCCTCATCCCGGCGGCCTTCGATCGGCACTCCGAGCGCGACGTCCTCCCCCGCGCCCCACCGCGACAGCAGCGCCGACAACCCTGCCTGGATCACCATGAACACGCTCGCCCCGACCTGCCGTGCGAAGGCGTCCATGCGCGCGTGCAGGTCGGCCGGGACGTCGAACGCGACGACGTCGCCCCGGTGGGCGGGGCTAGCCGGGCGGGAGCGGTCGGGCGTGACGGTGCACTCCTCCGGCAGACCGGCGAGCGCTGTGGTCCAGTAGTCGACCTGGTCGGCGAGCGGGCCGTCCTGGTCGGTGGTGCCGAGCGTCCGCTCCTCCCACAGAGCCACGTCGGCGTACTGCACCGGCAACGACGGCCACGCCGGCTCGGTGCCCGAACAGCGTGCCTCGTAGGCCGAGCGGAGATCCTCGGCGAGGACCGGCAACGACCAGCCGTCGGCGGCGATGTGATGCAGGAGGACGAGGAGCACGTGCCGTTCGACGCCCACCCGGACGAGCCACGTCCTGATCGGCGGCTCGGCGGCGAGGTCGAACGGGTGGGCGACGAGGCCGGTCAGCGTGGCGTCCAGCTCGTCCTCGTCCACCACGATCCGCGGAGGACCGATGTGGACCTCATCGGCTTCGAGCAGGACCTGGTGCGGTCCCCGGGAATCCTCGGCGATCACCGTCCGCAGCGTCTCGTGGCGACGCACGACGTCGGCCAGCGCCGCACGCAGGGCGGACTCGTCCAGGCTTCCCGACAGCTCCAGCGCGAGCGGAAGGTGGTAGCTCGGGTTGGGTCCTTCCATCCGGTCCAGCAGCCAGAGCCGGCGCTGCACCATCGACAGCGGAACCCGCCGCGGCCGGGGGGTGGCTCTGGTGACGGGCGCGCGTGCGACACCAGCGCCGTCGAGGGTTCGGGCCAGCCCGGCCACGGTCGGCTGCTCGAAGACCTGCCGGATCGCGACCTCCACGCCCAGCGCGCCGCGAATGCGGTTGACCAGCCGCGTCGCGAGCAGCGAATGCCCACCCAGCGCGAAGAAGCTGTCCTCGACACCGACGTGCGGGACGCCGAGCACGTCGGCGAACAGCGAGCAGAGCACGTCCTCCCGTGCTCCGCGAGTGCCGCGGGCCGGCCGGGACGAGGACGCGTACTCCGGAGCAGGAAGCACCGCGCGATCGAGTTTTCCGTTGGTGGTCAACGGGATCTCGTCCACGCGAACGAACGCCGAAGGCACCATGTACTCCGGCAGCGTCGACGCCACGTGCGAGCGCAACTCCGCCACGTCCAGGCTCGCCCTCGCGACGACGTAGGCGACCAGCCGCGGGTCACCCGCGCGGTCCTCGCGAACGAGGGCGGCCACGCGTTCGACCGCCGGATGGGTTCGCACCGCCGCCAGCACCTCGCCGAGCTCGACGCGGTGTCCCCGCACTGCGACCTGGTCGTCGGCGCGTCCGACGTAGACCAGGTCGCCGTCGCTGGTGCGTCGCACGAGGTCTCCCGTGCGGTACATCCGCTCGCCCGGCTCGCCGAACGGGCACGCGACGAACCGCTCGGCGGTCGATCCGGGTCGACCGTGATAACCCCGCGCGAGCTGGACACCCGCCACGTACAGTTCGCCGACCACTCCGTCCGGCACCGGGGCGATCCGATCGTCCAGCACGTAGGCGCGCACGTTGCGGAACGGCCGTCCGATCGGCACGTCGCCCTCGGGTGTCGGGGTCGCCGGGTCGAGCCGGTATTCCAGGCAGTTCACCGTGAGTTCGGTCGGCCCGTAGACGTTGCGGACGGCGACCTCGGGATGCCGCGAGCGCCAGGCCGCGAGCGCGGGTCCGCGAAGCGCTTCGCCGCCGATCAGCAGCAGTTCGCTCGGGGACATGCTGTCCGGGAGCGACTCCAGCACCTCCAGGTGGCTCGGCGTCACCTTCATCAGCGTGGGACGCGCACGGTCGTCGGCCTCGTCCGCGTTCAACGACCCCAGGCGCACGCACCCACCGGCGACCAGCGGGGTGTACAGCGCGCTGACGGTGAGGTCGAAGGACACCGGTGAATGCAGCAGGGTGCTGCCGGCGGCCTCGGGATAGGCGTCGCGAGCACGCTGGACGTAGGCGCCCAGCGCCCGGTGTTCCACAACGACGCCCTTCGGACGCCCCGTCGAGCCCGACGTGTAGATCACGTACGCGACGTCCCCGCCGAGCACGGTGGTCCGTCGGCCAGCTCCGAGGTTCTCGCCGTTGCGCCGCGCGAGGGCCTTGACGACCTCGGGTGCGTCCACCACGAGCCGCACCGCCGAGCCACCGGTCACGCGGGGCAGCGCGTCTGCGCAGGCCGCCGAGGTGACGAGGAGCTGCGGCGAGACGTCCCCGAGGACGTACGCGATCCGCTCGCTCGGCTGCTCCAAATCCACCGGCACGTAGCCCGCGCCGGCCTTCAGCACGCCGAGCAGCGCGACGACCAGGTCGACCGATCGCGGCAGCG
The DNA here is from genome assembly GCF_020176785.1 of Saccharopolyspora sp. 6V. Taxonomy (NCBI): domain Bacteria; kingdom Bacillati; phylum Actinomycetota; class Actinomycetes; order Pseudonocardiales; family Pseudonocardiaceae; genus Saccharopolyspora; species Saccharopolyspora sp. 6V. Next base: position 17,001 of record NZ_JAIUKB010000019.1, read on the forward strand.
CGAGGCCGACCAGGCAACCGCGCCCCACGCCCCGCTCGCTGAGCATCCGGGCGAGCCGGTTGGCCCGCGCGTTCAGGTCGGCGTAGGACAGCGTCTCCTCGTCCGATCGCACGGCGGGAGCCTGCGGGGTCCGCGCGGCCTGCTGCTCGAACAGGTCGGGAACGGTGCGGGCGGGCACGTCCTCAGCGGTGTCGTTCCAGTCCACGAGAACGCGGTGCCGCTCCGCGGGGTCCAGCAGGCGGAGATCGGCGACCGCGCGTCGCGGATCTCGCACTGCCTCCGACAGGACGCGCACGTAGCACCGGGTGATCATCTCTGCGGTCGCGCGGTCGAACAGGTCGGTGCTGAACAACAGGACGCCGTGCACTCCCGCCGGGTCGCCTTCGGCCGTCCGACGCTCCCGGAGTCCCATCGAGAGGTCGAACTTCGCCGAGCCCGTGGTGGCCGCGCGGGACGACGCGGTGAGACCAGGAAGGTCCACCGCGTACTGCGGATCGTCGCGCTCGAACGTGAGCATCACCTGGAACAGCGGGTGCCGGGCCAGCGAACGACGCGGGTTGAGCACCTCGACCAAGCGCTCGTAGGGCACGTCCTGGTGGGCGTAGGCCGCGAGCGAGACCTCCCGCACCCGCGCGAGCAGTTCCGCGCAGCTCGGTCGGCCGGACAGGTCGTGCCGCAGCACCAACGAGTTCACGAACAGTCCGACCAGGTCCTCGACCGCCTCCTCCGACCGCCCGGCGACCGGTGTCCCGATCGGGATGTCGGTGCCCGCACCGAGCCGGTGCAGCGTCGCCGCGAGAGCCGCCTGCGCGACCATGAACACGCTCGCTCCGTGCTCACGGCCCCACCCTTCGAGTTCGCGGTGCAGGCCGGAGGGGATCTCGAACTCCACCTGGTCACCCCGGTGCGAGGGCTCCGCGCGTCGCGCCCGGTCGAACGGCAGCGGCAGTTCCTCCGGTACGCCGTCGAGTCGTGATCGCCAGTAGTCGAGCTGCGCTCCCGCGAGGCCGGCCTGCTCGCCCTCGTCTCCCAGCAGCGCGCGCTGCCACAGCACGTAATCCGAGTACTGGGCCGGAAGCGGCGACAGCCGCGGCGGCGTCCCCGCGCAGCGCGCCGCGTACGCCGCGCTGAGGTCGCGGGCCAACACCGACACCGACCACCCATCAGCGGCGATGTGGTGGACCAGCACCAGCAGGACGTGCTCGTCCCGGGCTCGTTCGAACAGCCGGACCCGCAGGGGTGGCTCGTTCTCCAGGTCGAAACGGTGCAGCGCGTCCGCCTCGACCGCGGATTCCCACGCCGTGCCGCGTGCCTCCACGACGCGGAAGTCCACCGGCGTGGACGGTGGCAGGACGATCTGGTGCGCCCCTTCCTCGTCCTGGGCGACGACGGTGCGCAGCGACTCGTGCCTGACGACCACATCGGACAGTGCGGCGGCCAGCGCGTCGCGGTCCAGGTTCCCCGACAGGTCCAGCACGAGCGGCAGGTTGTAGGTCGCGGAGGGTCCCCGGAGGCGGTGCAGGAACCACAGCCGTTCCTGGGCGAACGACAGTGGAACCCGGTCGGGTCGTACGGCCTCCGCCGTCAGCGCGGGCCGAGCCTCGTCGTCCGGGTTCAGGGCGCGCGACAGTCCTTCGACCGTCGGGTGCTCGAACACCCGACGCACCGCGACCTCCGATCCGAACGCGGTGCGGATCCGGCTCGTCAGGCGGGTCACGAGCAGTGAATGACCGCCGAGCGCGAAGAAGTCGTCGTCGATGCCGACCGATGCGACACCCAGCACCTCTGCGAACAGGGCGCAGAGCATCTCCTCCCCGGGGTTCCTCGGTCGCCGGGTCTCGGGAGCGTGCTCCGGTTCCGGTGCGGGCAGAGCCGCCCGGTCGAGCTTCCCGTTCGGCGTCAGCGGAAGCGCGTCGAGCGGGATGAGGCTGACCGGAACCATGTACGCCGGAAGGTGTTGCGCCGCGTGCGCGCGGATCTCGGCCGTGGAGGCTGTGGCCACGACGTAACCGACGAGCTTTCGATCACCCGGCCGGTCCTCCCGGACCACCACCGCCGCCTGGGCGACGGCGGGATGTCTCGACAGCTCCGCGGCGATCTCCTCGGGCTCGATCCGGAAGCCCCGCAGCTTGACCTGGTCGTCGGTGCGGCCGAGGTGCTCCAGCCCGCCGCGAGGCCGCCAGCGGGCGAGATCCCCGGTGCGGTACATCCGCTCGCCCGGTCCCCCGAACGGGCATGCCACGAACCGCTCGGAGGTCAGGTCCGGGCGGGCCAGATATCCCCGGGCCAGGCCCGCGCCGGCCACGTACAGCTCTCCCGGCACCCCGGGCGGGACCGGCCGCAGGTGCGCGTCGAGGACGTACACCCGGGTGTTCGCGATGGGCAGGCCGATACCCGGCTCCGGGTCGTCACCGGTCAGCACGGCCGACGTCGACCAGACCGTCGTCTCCGTCGGGCCGTAGAGGTTCGTCACCGACGGTGCGTGTGCGCTCAGCGCCCGCGCGAGGTCTCCGGGCAGTGGTTCGCCACCGACCAGGACGCGCACCGAGCGCAGAGCGTCGGCGGCACCGCCGCCGACCACCTCGCGCCACAGGCTCGGCGTCGCCTGCATGACGGTGATGCCCGCCGACTCGACCAAGGCGCGGAGCCGCTCCGGGTCGCGGACGTCCTCGCGGGAAGCCAGCACGACGCGGCCGCCCGACAGCAGTGGCACGAGCAGTTCCAGTGCCGCGATGTCGAAGGCGACCGTGGTGACCGCGAGCAGCCGGTCCGATGCCGACAACTCGACCGTGCGCGTCATGTCGGCCAGGAAGTTCGCCAGCGCGCGCCGTCCGACCACCACGCCCTTCGGGCGTCCGGTCGAGCCGGACGTGTGGATCACGTAGGCCGGATGATGGCCGCGTGCTCGCGTGCCCGGATCGGTTTCCGGTTCTGCTCTCAGCAGCGCTCTCGTGTCCTCCTCGTCGAGCAGCAGGACGGGTCGCCCCGAGGGGAGGTTCCGCGCCGTCTCCCGCGTGGTGAGAACGCACCGGGGTTCGGTGCCGGCCAGCACCGTGCGCATCCGTCCGGCGGGATGCTCCGGGTCGAGCGGGACGTAAGCGGCTCCGGTTTTCACCACCGCGAGCATCGCCACGAGCAGACCCACGTCACGCGGCAAGGCGAGCGCGATCAACTCCTCTGGACCCGCGCCGTACCTGAGCAGGTGGTGTGCGAGCTGATTCGCGCGTGCGTCGAGTTCGGCGTAGGAGAGCACCACGTCTTCCTGCTGCACCGCGGGCGCCGTAGGGCATCGGCGTGCCCTGTCCTCGAAGAGCCCGATGATCGACTCGTCGTCCACCGGTCGAGCCGTGTCGTTCGGCTCATCGAGCAGCGCGCGGCGTTCCTGGTCGTCCAGCAGGTCGAGGGTGCTGACCCGACGGCGCGGGTCCTCGACGGCGAGGGCGAGCACTCGGACGAGCTGGCGGGCCAGCCGCTGGACCGTCTCCTGGTCGAACAGGTCGGTGCTGAACTCGATCGTACCGTCCACACCGGACGGACGCGGGCCGCCGCGGCGTCGCAGGGTGAACGCCAGGTCCACCCGGGACGTCGAGGTCGAAGCCGGGTGCGGAGTGCAGTCCAGCTCGGGCAGGTCGGGCGCGATCGCGTCACCGTCCGGCGCCAGCGCCAGCAGCACCTGGAACAGCGGGTGCCGGGACAGCGACCGCTCGGGCCGTACCGAGTCCACCACTCGTTCGAACGGAACGTCCTCGTTCGCGAACGCCGACAGGTTCGTGTGGCGCACCCGGTGGAGCACTTCCGCGAACTCGGGGTCGCCGGACAGATCCGCGCGCAGCACCAGCGTGTTCACGAAGAACCCGACGGTGTCCGCCACGGCGTCGTCGGGTCGACCGGCGACCGCCACCCCCAGCGGCAGGTCGTCGCCGGCTCCGAGCCGTGCGAGCAGGCAACCCAGCCCGGCCTGCACGACCATGAACAGGCTCGTCCCGCTGGCGCGGGCGAGATCTTCGAGTCGCTGGTGCAACGCGGCGTCCAGACCGAACCGCACGTGATCGCCGCGGAAGCTCGCCACGGCGGGCCGACGACGATCCGTGGGCAGCGCCAGCTCTGCCGGCGACCCGTCCAGTGTGGTCCGCCAGAACTCGAGCTGCTCGGCTAGCGGACTGACCGGATCGTCTTCGTCGCCGAGGAATTCCCGTTGCCAGAGCGCGTAGTCCGCGTACTGCACGGGGATCGGCGACCAGTCGGGCACCGCACCCGCACGACGCGCCGCGTACGCCCGGCCGAGGTCGCGGGCGAGCACCGTGATGGACCGACCGTCGGCCGCGACGTGGTGCGTGAGGAGGAGCAGCACGTGGTCGTCCGGTCCGAGTTCGAACAGCGTGCACCGCAGCGGGGGCTCGTGTGCGAGGTCGAAGGGCGTTGCCGACGCGGCGGCGAGGTGCTCGTCCACGTCAGCCGGATCCGCCGTCACCACCGGGAGCTCCACGTCGACGTCGTCGCGGACCACCTGGTGCGCTCCGGCGTCGTCCTCGGCGAAAACGGTGCGCAAGACCTCGTGCCTGGCGGCCAGGTCGGACAGCGCCGAGCGCAGCGCCGCCCGGTCGAGCGACCCGGACAGCCGCAGAGCCAGCGGCATGTTGTACGTCGCGTCGGGTTCGAAGCGGTTGAGGAACCACAGCCGCTGCTGGCCGAACGACAGCGGCACCCGTTCAGGCCGGGGGACGGGCGTCATCACCGGTCGCGCGCGACGCGTTCGATCCAGCGCCTTGGCGAGCGCCGCCACCGTCGGGTGGTCGAAGACCTGGCGGACGGTCAGCTCGACGCCCAACGCGGCGCGGGCTTTGCTCACCAGGGCGGTCGCCAGGAGCGAATGTCCGCCCAGCCGGAAGAAGTCGTCGTCCACGCCCACCTGATCGGCACCGACGACCTCGGCGAACATGCCGCAGAGGATCTCCTCGGTCGGGCTGCTGGGCTCCCGTGCCTGCCCGTGTGCGTGCTCGGGTGCGGGAAGCGCGGCGCGGTCGACCTTCCCGTTCGGCGTCAGCGGAATCTCGTCCAGGACCACCCACTCCGACGGGACCATGTACTGCGGCAACGCCGAGCGCACGTGTTCGCGCAGGGCGTCCGGCCGGACACCCTCGTCCACCACGACGTAGGCGACGAGCCGCTGATCACCCGGGGTGTCCTCCCGGACGACCACCGTCGCCTGCTCCACGGCGGAGTTCCTCGTCAGCGCGGCTTCCACTTCGCCGAGTTCGATCCGGTGCCCGCGCACCTTGACCTGGTCGTCGACCCGGCCGAGGTAGTCCAGCTCGCCGTCACTTCGCCAGCGGACGAGGTCGCCGGTTCGGTACATGCGGTTCCCCGCGCCGCCGAACGGGTCGGCCACGAACCGTTCGGACGTCAAGCCGGCACGATGCAGATAACCGCGCGCGAGCTGCTCGCCTGCCAGGTACAGCTCACCCGGGGCACCGGGAGCCACCGGGCGCAGGGCGCCGTCGAGCACGTACGCCCGGGTGTTCCACACTGGACGTCCGATGGGAACGGGCCCGCGCGGGTCCTCCGCACCCGGTTCGAGCCGGTGCACGATCGTGCCGACCGTGGCCTCGGTGGGGCCGTATTCGTTGATCAGCGTGGTGCCGGGGTTCCTCCGCCGCCACGCTGCCGCGTTCGCACCGGTGAGCGCCTCACCACCGACGACGAGTTGGCCCGTCGGATTGACGTTGTCGGGCAGCGTGTTCAGCAGCGGGAGGTGCGCGGGTGTGGCTTTGAGGAACGTCGGCCTGCCGAGTCCCGCCACGTGCTCGGCGCTTCCGGTCAGCTCGGCGATCTCCACCTGACCACCGCAGGTCAGCGGTGCGAACAGCGACGTCACGGTGAGGTCGAAAGCCACCGACGAGTGCAGCAACGTGCGCCCGGAGACGCCGGGGTACCGGTCCCGGACGTAGCTCAGGTAGTGGCCGAGCGCGCGGTGCTCGACCACGACGCCCTTGGGGTGGCCGGTCGAACCCGAGGTGTAGATGACGTAAGCCGCGTCAGCGGGCCGCAGCTGCGCACCACGATCCCCGGCGGGGTGATCGCTGAGGTGTCCACCGACGTCGTCCCACGACACCACCCGGTCACCGATGCTCTTCGGCGCCAGGCCGGTGCCCGCCAGCACCAGCACCGGGTCCGCGTCGGCGACCAGGTGTTCGACGCGCTCGGCGGGATGCTCCGGATCGATCGGAAGGTACGCGGCTCCGGACTTGAGCACCGCGAGAAGGCAGACGAGCAGTTCCGGGCTGCGCGGGAGCAGGACCGCCACGATCGTTCCCGGACCCGCTCCCCGGTCGGTCAGCGAGTGGGACAACCGGTTGGCCCGCGCGTTGAGTTCGGCGTAGGACAGTTCGGTGTCGTCGCTGACGATCGCGGGCGCGTCCGGGGTGCTCCTCGCTTGTGCCTCGATCAACTCCGGCACCGAGACCCGGCCGACGGGGCGATCGGTGTCGTTGTGCTCGGTGAGGACCCGGTGCCGCTCCCCCGCGTCGAGCAGGTCGACGGCGCCGACGAGTTGCCGAGGATCGTCGGTGATCGCGGCCAGCACCCGCACCGTGCGGCGCAGGATCGCTTCGGCCTGCTCCCGGTCGACCAGGTCGGGACGGTGGTCCAGCTTCAGGCGCAGGGTGTGCCCCGGGCCGACGACGAGGGCGAGCGGGTAGTGCGTGGCGTCGCTGCTGCGTGCTCCGGTGAGCCCGAACTCGCGGGCGGTGGACGAATCACCCTCCCCGCTGAGGGGGTAGTTCTGGAAGGTGCACACCGTGTCGAACAGTTCGCCCACGCCGATCCAGCGCTGGATCTCCGACAAGCCGACGTGCTGGTGCGGCAACAGCACACCGTGCTCGGCCTGGACCTGTCGCAACAGTTCCACGAGGGTCTGATCGGGCCGCGTACGAACGCATCGGGGCACGGTGTTGACGAACATGCCGATCATGCGCTCCACCCCGTCCAGCTCGGGCGGGCGACCGGAGACCGTGTTGCCGACGACGACGGTGTCCCTGCCGGATTGGTGACCGACGACCAGCGCCCACGCGGTGAGGACGACGGTGTTCAAGGTCAGGCCGAGCTCCCGCGTCCGCTGGACGAGCCGTTCGGTCTCGTCCTCGGACAGCTCCGCGTGGACCTGCTCCGGCACGACCGGGTCGGTGGCGGCGGGTACGACCGCCGTGGATTCGTCGACACCGCCGAGCGCACGACGCCATGCCTGTTCGTCCGCCGCCGGGTCCTGGGCGGCGATCCATTCGAGGTAGTCCCGGTACGGCCGCGCCGGCGGCAGGGTGTCGGTCGCACCGGACTCGATCGTGAGCAGTTCGTGCACGAGGATCGGCAGCGACCACCCGTCGAGCAGGACGTGGTGGTAGGTCAGGATCAGCCGGAACCTGCCGGGGCCGAGGACGACCGCGGTGAAGCGCAGCAGCGGCGGGCTTCCGAGGTCGAAGCCTCGCGCGTGGTCCTCGGCGGCGACCCGGTCCGCTGCTGCTTCGCGCTCGTCGGCCGACGACGCTCCGCCCGTCAGATCGACCAGGTGCCACGCCGCCGGTACCGAGCGGAGGACGAGCTGCGCCCACTGGCCCGACTTGCGTTGCCGGAAGCAGCTCCGCAGGGCGGTGTGCCGGTCCAGGAGCGCCTGCGCGGCGGCGTGCAGGCATTCGATGTCGACCTGGTCTCGTTCGAACTCCAGCACGGACTGTCCGATGTAGACGTCCGTGCCGTTCGGGTCGTAGACGTGGTGGAACAGCAGGCCTTCCTGGAGCGGCGAAAGTGCGAGAATGTCTTCGATCAGTTTCGAGCGGATCACGTCAGCTCCCCCAGCCGGCTTGCAGTTCGGACTCGAACTCATCGATCTCGTCCTGGTCGATCGCGTTCAGGCCCACGTCGGACGGGGTCACGCCCCGGTCGCCGACCCGGTCCACATGCGACACCAGGCCTTCGAGCACCCGGAACCAGAGGTCCGCGATCGTTCGCACGGACTCCTCGCCGAGCAGGCCCCCTGCCCAGTTCCAGCTCGCGACCAGGCGGGAGCCGTCCTCGCCGTCGACCACACCGGCGTTGAGCTCGATCACGTGCGGCAGCGGCAGATCAGGATGCTGGTCCGGCCCGGTGTCGAGACCGAGCTCCATCCCCCACTCGACCGGACCAGGCGCGTCGAAGCGGCCGAGGTAGTTGAACGCCACCTGCGGTGCACGGCCCCGCGCCAGCGCAGGCCCGGTCTCGGCATCGAGGTGGCGGAGCAGTCCGTACCCCATGCCCCGGTCGGGGAACCCGCGAAGTTGCTCCTTGATCCGGCGCACCGCGGTAGCCGCGGACGCGCCACCGGCGAGCAGGTCCGCGCGATCGACCTCACCCGGGTCGAGGCGGACCGGGTGCAGATCGGTGAACCACCCCACGGTCCGGGAGAGGTCCGCATCGCCGACGACGTCCTCCTGGCGACCGTGCCCTTCCACGTCGAGCAGGAGCACCGACCCACCGCCGCGGGCCGCGTCCGCTCGCCAGGCGGTCACGGCGACCGCGAGCGCGGTGAGCAGCACGTCGTCGACGCCCGCCCGGAACGCCGCCGGAGCGGAGGCCAGCGCGGCTCCGGTCACCTCCGGCCCGAGAGTGCTCCGCCAGCGCCGTACCGTGCCGTAGGTGTCCCGCGCGGGGTCCAAGGCCCGTGAACCGAGCAGCGGGTCCGGGGTGTCCACCACGTCGGACCAGAACGCGGTCTCCGAGCGACGCACCGGCAGCGTCGCGATCTCGGTGAGCCGCCGCGCCCAGGACCGCAGTGAAGTACCCACCGGGAGCAGCACCGGCCGCTCACCCCGCGCGGAGGCCGCGTACGCCTCGGCCAGGTCACCGAGCAGGATGCGCCAGGAAACACCGTCCACCGCGAGGTGGTGCGCCACGATCAGCAGCCGGCCTGGCTCGTCGCGGCCGTGGTCGAGCCACACCACCGCGACCATCGCCGCGGCTTCGGGATCGATCCGCTCGCGGGCCAGCACCGCTTGCTCCCGCACCGCCGCCCCACGTCCGTCCGAGTCCTCGGTGGACACGTCGACCCGGCGGACGCACTCGGCGGCCACGACCGCTCCGGTGGGAGGAACGTCCATCTCCGCACCCTCGCCGGTTCCCGTCAGCGTCATCCGCAGGGCGTCGTGCCGATCGAGCAGCACCTGCCACGTGTCGATCAGCGCGTCGAGGTCCAGGTCCGCGGGGACGGTCACGACCTGCGTCTGCGTGAAGTGCTCGATCGGGCCACCGCGGTCGAGGAACCACCGGGCGATGGGGAGCACCGGCGCGGTGCCTACCGCGTCCTCGCCGTCGACCGCCACGGCACGGGCGTCGGTGACCACGCTCGCGAGCGAAGCGGCGGTCTGGTGCTCGAACACCTGCCGCAGCGTGATCGAGAGGCCCTCGCGGCGCGCCCGGCTGACGAGTTCGATGGACAGGATGCTGTCGCCGCCCAAGGCGAAGAACTCGTCGTCCGGCCGGACGTCCTCACGATGCAGGACCTCGGTGAACAGCCCGCGCAACACGTCCTCGACGCGCCCACCGGACGACCCGGCACCAGCGACCTCGGTACCGCGGTCCACGTCGACGGCGTCGGGTGACCCGAGTGCCTCGACCGCACCGCGACGGGTGCGGCGAACGCGGACGCCGGTGGGGTGCAGCACGTCGTGGACGAGTCCGGTCGGAGCCGCGACCGCCGCTGCCGGGGCGAGCGCCAGGCGCTCGACGCCGCTGCCGGCCACGTGCAGTTCGCCGGCGACTCCCGTGGGCGCGAGGCGCCCTTCCGAATCGAGCACGAAGTAGTGCAGCAGCGGGGCGGCCTCCGACCAACCCAACGAGTCGACGACGGGACGCCATTCCTCGCCGAACTCTCCGTGGAGCAGGGCCTCCTGCTCGTCCGGCAGGAACACGTCGAGGTCGGACACCCGACGTCGCGCGTCGCGCACGACGGCGTCGAGCAGGATTTCGAAGCGCCGCGCGATGGTTCTCGCGGTCTCCTCGTCGAACAGGTCGTCGCTGTAGTGCAGGACGCCGGCGAGTCCGCCCGGTGAGCCGTCCTCGGCGCGAGCGCTGCGCACGGTGAAACCGAGGTCGAACTTCACCGAACCGGTGTCGGTGGGCTGGGGTGACACGCGGAGGCCGTGCATTCCGTGCGCCGCGTCGAGGGCGGTCTGCTGATCGTCGTCGTCGAAGGTGAGCATGACTTGGAACAACGGATGCCGCGACAACGAACGCTGCGGATTCACCACCTCCACCACACGCTCAAAAGGCACATCCTGATGCGCGAACGCACCCAAATCCACCTCACGAACACGACCCACCACATCCACAAAAGACGGATCCCCCGACACATCCACCCGCAACACCAACGTATTCACGAAAAACCCGACAACACCCCCCACCGCCTCATCAACACGACCCGCCACCGGAGACCCCACCGGAACATCAACACCCCCACCCAACCGCGACAACAACACCACTAACGCCGCCTGCACCACCATGAACACACTCGCATCCACAGACCGCGCCAACCCCACCACACCAGCATGAACACCCGCAGAAACCCCGAACTCCACAGACCCGCCCACACCAGACGACACCACCGGACGCACCCGATCCACCGGCAACACCAACTCACCCGGCACACCCGACAACACATCCGACCAATAACCCAACTGCCCCGCAATCACACTCCCCGCATCACCCTCAACACCCAAAAACCCCCGCTGCCACAACGCAAAATCCACATACTGAACACCCAACACACCCCACCCAGGCACACCCCCGCACACCCGAGCCGAATACGCACACCCCACATCCCCCGCCAACACACCCAACGACCAACCATCCGACACCACGTGATGCACCAACAACAACAACACGTGCTCGTCCGGTCCGACGCGGTACAAGGTCATGCGCAGCGGCGGTGCGGCCGACAGGTCGAAGCAGTGGCGGACCTCCTCGTCCAACAGGGCACGGAGATCCGCCTCGTCCGCGTCGACCACGGTCAGTTCCGCCGCGGCCTGCTCGGCGTCGAGGACGACCTGGAACGGGCCGTCGGCGTCCTCGGCGAACACCGTGCGAAGCGACTCGTGTCGTCCGACCACATCGGACAGTGCGGATCGGAGGGAATCGAGGTCGAGCGAACCGGAAAGCCGCATCGCCATCGGCAGGTTGTAGGCGGGTCCGGGCTGGAGCTGGTGCAGCAGCCACAGCCGCTGCTGCGCGAAGGACAGCGGAATCCGCGCCGGCCTGGGCCGTACGCGGACGACTCCGGCACGAGCGGCACCAGCGTCCTGGAGCACCTCGGCAAGGCCGGCCACGGTGGGAGTCTCGAACACCTGCCGCAGCCCGGTCTCCAGGCCGAGCAGCGAGCGGATCCGGCCGACCAGACGGGTCGCGAGCAGCGAGTGGCCGCCGAGCGCGAAGAAGTCGTCGTCGATGCTCACCCGCTCGGTACCGAGAACCTCCGCGAACAACTCGCACAACCGTTCTTCCTCGACGGTGCGCGGCGCGCGGCCTTCCGGTCGGTGTTCGCCGTCCGGTTCGGGCAGTGCCGCGCGATCCAGCTTCCCGTTCGCCGTCACCGGTAACGCGTCCAGGAGCACGACCGCCGCTGGCACCATGTGTTCCGGCAGGACCGTTCGCAAGGCGGTCCGCACGTCCTCCGGACGAGGCGCGAGGCCGGGGTCGACGGCTACCACGTACGCGACCAGCCGGTCCTCGCCATGCACGTCGGGACGCGCGACGACTACCGCCGACGACACGTCACGGTTCTCGCGCAGCGCGGCCTCGATCTCACCCGGCTCGACCCGCATTCCGCGAACCTTCACCTGGTCGTCAGCACGTCCCAGGAACTCCAGGTACCCGCCCGAGGTCCACCGGGCCAGGTCGCCGGTCCGGTACATCCGGTCCCCCGGGGCTCCGTGCGGATCGGCGACGAAGCGGTCAGCGGTGAGGTCGGGCCGGTCGAAGTATCCGCGCGCGAGCTGAACTCCGCAGAGGTACAGCTCGCCCGTCACGTTGCCGGCGACCAGGTCGAGCTTGTCGTCCAGCACGCGGACCGCGGTGTTCCACACAGGACGACCGATCGGGACGACCGCGTCACCGCGATCCGCCTCGTACTGCCACCACGTGACGTCGACCGATGCCTCGGTCGGGCCGTACAAGTTGTCCAACCGGGTGTCCAGGACGGCCCTGCCCCTCTTCGCCAGATCGCCCGGCAACGCTTCGCCACTGCACAGGACGCGGCGCAACGTCGTGCATTCCGCGGCCTCGGGCACGTCGAGGAAGGCCGCCAGCATGGGAGGGACGAAGTGGACCGTGGTGACGCGCTCGCGCTGGATGAGGGAGGCGAGGTACGCGGGGTCGCGGTGCCCCAGGGGCGCGGCCAGCACCAGGCTCGCTCCGGTGATCAGCGGCCAGAAGAACTCCCACACCGACACGTCGAAACCTGTCGGTGTCTTCTGGAGGACCCGGTCGTCCGGCTCCAGCCCGTACTCGCCCTGCATCCAGTCGAGCCGGTTGACGATCCCCGCGTGATCGACGACCACGCCCTTCGGTCGCCCGGTCGAACCCGAGGTGTAGATGACGTAGGCCGGATTGCCCGGGAGCACGGCGTCGGATCCGGTCAGGGCGAGATCGGATCCGTCGCGCTGATCGAGGTTCGCGCGGACCTCCGCCGAGTCCACGACGATGCGGGGCACCCCGCCACTCGTGGACGGGAGGAACCGTTCGGTCTCCTCGGTCGTCAGCAGGACGTCCGGACGAGCGTCGCCGAGCAGGAACGCGATGCGCTCCGCGGGATGGTCCGGGTCGATCGGTACGTAGGCCGCGCCGGACTTCAGCGCGGCGAGGAGGCCGACGACCAGCTCCGGAGAACGCGGCACGGCCACCGCGACCCGCTGCTCCGGTCCCGCCCCGCGTTCGACCAGCAGCCGTGCGAGCCGGTTCGCACGCTCGTTGACCTCCTGGTAGGACAGGTCGACCCCGTCGAAGCGAACCGCGACGCGGTCGGGTGTCCGCCGCACCTGCTGCTCGAACCGCTGGGGGAGGCAGCCGCCCTCGGTGGGGTGGTCGGTGTCGTTCCAAGAACCGAGCAGGGCGCCGCGCTCCTCGTCCGTCAGCACGTCGACGGCGCTCACCGGCAGGTGCGGGTCGGCGACCACTTCTTCGAGGACCTGAACCAGGCGTTGGGTCAGTTGTTCTGCCGTGGAGCGATCGAACAGGTCGGCGCTGAACTGGAGCAGCCCCCGCATTCCGTCCGGTGATCCGTCCTGGCGCCGTCGTTCGCCGAAGCCGAACATGAGGTCGAACTTGGCGGAGCCGATGTCCACGACCTCGGCGGTCGCCCCGTGACCGAAACGGGCGGCCACCGCCTCGACCGCGCCTTCGACGGCCGTGTTGTCGAAGGTGAGCATGACTTGGAACAACGGATGCCGCGACAACGAACGCTGCGGATTCACCACCTCCACCACACGCTCAAAAGGCACATCCTGATGCGCGAACGCACCCAAATCCACCTCACGAACACGACCCACCACATCCACAAAAGACGGATCCCCCGACACATCCACCCGCAACACCAACGTATTCACGAAAAACCCGACAACACCCCCCACCGCCTCATCAACACGACCCGCCACCGGAGACCCCACCGGAACATCAACACCCCCACCCAACCGCGACAACAACACCACCAACGCCGCCTGCACCACCATGAACACACTCGCATCCACAGACCGCGCCAACCCCACCACACCAGCATGAACACCCGCAGAAACCCCGAACTCCACAGACCCGCCCACACCAGACGACACCACCGGACGCACCCGATCCACCGGCAACACCAACTCACCCGGCACACCCGACAACACATCCGACCAATAACCCAACTGCCCCGCAATCACACTCCCCGCATCACCCTCAACACCCAAAAACCCCCCCTGCCACAACCCAAAATCCACATACTGAACACCCAACACACCCCACCCAGGCACACCCCCGCACACCCGAGCCGAATACGCACACCCCACATCCCCCGCCAACACACCCAACGACCAACCATCCGACACCACGTGATGCACCAACAACAACAACACGTGCTCGGTCACGTGATTCGGGTCGTCGTCGGAATGCACGACGAAAAGAGTGGGGCGCAGGGGAATGTCGGTCGCGAGATCGAATCCGACCTGTCCGTGCGAGACGAGTTCGCCTCGCAGGTCGCTCTCGGACACCTCGACCGTGGTGAAACCGAGTCGTACCGACTCCGGTGCCAGCACGACCTGGAACGGCCCCTCGTCGTCTTCCCCGAAGACCGTTCTCAACGACTCGTGGCGTTCGACCACATCGGACAGCGCCGCTCGCATCGCCGCGTGGTCGACCGCGCCGGGGATCCGGAGCGCTACCGGCGTGTTGTACTGCGAACGCGGCCCCTCCATGCGGTTGAGGAACCACAACCGCTGCTGGGCGAACGACAGCGGTAGCCGCTCGGGACGCGGCAGGGCCACGACCGGTGGCCGGGACGACCCGGTGCTCGTCTCGATCACGGCGGCCAGGCCGGCCACGGTCGGAGCGGTGAACAACTGGCGGATCGTGACGTCCACGCCGAAGGTCGACCGGATGCGACCGGCGAGTGTCGTACCGAGCAGGGAATGACCGCCCAGATGGAAGAAGTTGTCATCGATGCCGACCTGCGGCAGCCCGAGAACGTCCGCGAACAGCTCGCACAGGAGCCCCTCCTGCGGAGTGCGCGGCCCGCGCCCGTGCGTCCGGACCACTTGCTCCGGTGCCGGCAGGGCGGCCCGATCCACTTTGCCCGCCACGGTCAACGGCATCTCGTCCAGCGGCACGAACACCGCCGGAACCATGTAGTCGGGAAGCCCGTCCTCCACGTGCGCCCGCAGGTCCGCGTCCGCGACAGGCCGTTCGCACACCACGTAGGCCACCAGGCGCGTCCCGCCGGAGCCGTCAGCACGCGGCACGACCACGACGTACCGGACGTCGCGGTGTCCCTGCAGGACGGACTCGATCTCACCCAGCTCGACCCGGAAACCGCGGATCTTGACCTGGTCGTCGGTCCGCCCTGCGAACTCCAGCTCGCCGTGCCGGTTCCACCGCACCACGTCACCGGTGCGGTACATCCGGGAGCCCGGTGCCCCGAAAGGATCAGGCACGAATCGCTCGGCGGTGAGTCCCGGCCTGTTCAGGTACCCGCGCGCGAGCCCGGAACCCGCGACGTACAGCTCTCCGTGCACGCCGATCGGCACCGGCCTCAGTCCGGTGTCCAGGACGTACACCGTGGTGTTGGTCGAAGGAACACCGATCGGAACGGGATCGGTCACCGGTTGCTCACAACGACGGCTCGACACGTCCACAGTGGTCTCGGTCGGACCGTAGGCGTTGAACAGCGTGTGGTGGCGAGCCCAGCGGGTAGCGACCTCGGCGGGCAGGCTGTCGCCCGCCGACACCACGCGCAGCCCCCGGGGAACGGTTTCCGGCCGCATCACCGCCAATGCCGCCGGAGGCAGCGTGACGTGCGTGATCCGCTCGTCCTCCAGCAGCCGCCGGAGTGCGTCACCGGGGTTCCGGCTCCCCTCGGCGGGCAGCACCAGGCACGCACCCGACAAGTGCGCCATGCACATCTCGGAGACCGACGCGTCGAATCCTGGCGACGCGAACTGGAGGACCCTGCTGGATTCGTCGACTTCGAAGGCGGCGATCTGGGTCCGAGCGAGGCTCGCGACGCCTTCATGAGTCACCACCACCCCCTTGGGCCGACCCGTGGACCCGGAGGTGTGGATCACGTAGGCGGCGCGACCGCGCGACCGCACCCCTCCTCGCTCGGTCGCGGACAGGTCGGTCCCGGCGCAGCCCGTGACGGCGGACTCAACGGCTGGGTCGTCCAACAACAGCACCGGCGACGCGGTCCTCGGAAGCAGCCGGACGTGCGCGGAGTCCGTCACCACGAGCACCGGCTCGGTGTCCTCCAGGATCAGGCCGATCCGGTCGGACGGTTGGGTGGTGTCGATCGGCGCGTAGGCTCCTCCGGCCTTCATGGCCGCGAGGAGTGCGACGACGAGTTCGGGCGAACGCGGCAAGGCGAGGGCGACGACGGAATCGGGCCGTACTCCTCGACTGACGAAGTGCCGCGCCAGGCGGTTCGCTCGCGCGTTGAGGTCCGCGTAGGACAGTTCGCCGTCCCACCACCTGAGGGCGGTCGCCGAGGGGGTTTCGGCCGCCTGCCGTTCGAACAGCTCGGGCCAGGTTCCCTCCGCTTCGTCCCGGGAACCGTTCCACTCCACGAGGGTCCGCTGCCGCTCACCGGGCATGAGGACGTCCAGCGTCGAGAGCGTGCGGTTCGGCTCGGCGATGACGTGTTCCAGCACGTGCTGGAGTCGTGCGGCGATGAGCAGCGCCGTCTCGGGGTCGAAGAGATCGCTGCTGTAACGCACCCCGCCTTCCAGACCCGCCGCCGCGCCGTCCGGCGAGAACGTCTCCCCGAGGTCGATCGACAGGTCGAACTCCGCGCCCCCGGTATCGGTGTCGAGCAACTCCACCTGCACCCCGGGTGCCGCATTCACCGCGTCGAGCCCGTCCTGGCGAAAGGTGTTCTGCCAGCTCAACATCACCTGGAACAGCGGGTGGCGCGACAGCGAGCGCGTCGGTTGCAGTGCCTCCACCAACCGCTCGAACGGAACGTCCTGGTGCGCGTAGGCCGCCAGGTTCGTGTTCCGAATCCGGTCGAGCAGGTCGAGGAATTCGGGGTCGCCGGAGGTGTCGGTCCGCAGGACCAGGGTGTTGACGAAGACACCGACGAGTTCGTCGACGGCACCGTGCGTCCGTCCGGCGATCGGGATGCCGATCGGGAGGTCCGTGCCCGCCCCCATCCGCGACAGCAACGCCGCGAAAGCGGCTTGCACGACCATGAAGACACTCGTGCGGCTCTGCCTCGCCAGGGCGCGGACACCCTCGTGCACCGCGGCCGGGATCTCGAACTCCAGGCGCCGGCCCTGATGGGAGGCGACGGCGGGGCGCGGCCGGTCTGCCGGCAGCGGCAACTCGTCGGGGGCGTCCCGGAGTTCCTCGCGCCAGAACGCCATCTGTCGAGCGAGGACGCTGCCGGGATCGTTCTCCGAACCGAGAACCTCCCGCTGCCACAGGGCGAAGTCGGCGTATTGCACGGCCAGAGCCTGCCAACGGGGCGCACGTCCGTCGCGCCGGTCGGTGTAGGCGATGGTGAGGTCGTGCACCAGGCGTTGCATGGACCAGCCGTCACCGGCGACGTGGTGGACGACGAGCAGCAACACGTGCTCGGCCGGAGCGTCGACCACGTCGAACAGCCGCGCGCGCAGCGGAGGGTCGACCGTGAGATCGAAGTGCTCGCGCACCGCGCGCACGAGCTCCTCGTCGAGGTCGTTCCGGTCGACGCGCACCACCGGCAGAGCCGTCGCGGACTCGGCGACCGGGAGCACGATCTGGTGCAGTCCGTCGTCGTCTTCCGCGAACACGGTGCGCAACGTCTCGTGCCTTGCCACCACATCGGACAGCGCACGGTGGAGCGCCGGAACGTCGAGGTCACCGGTCAGACGTAGTGGCACGGGAATGTTGTAGGTCGCACTGCCGCCGTCGAGGCTGTCGAGGAACCACCAGCGGTGCTGGGCGTACGAGACCGGCACCCGATCCGGGCGTCCCCGCTTGTCGAGCGGCGGCAGCTCGCCGATCCGTTCCGCCCCGCCGATCAGCGTTGCGAGGTCGGCCACCGTCGGCGACTCGAAGAGCTGCCGGATCGGCAGGTCCACCCCGAAGGTGGCCCGGACCCGCGCGACCAGTTTCGTCGCGAGCAGCGAATGCCCGCCGAGGGCGAAGAAGTCGTCGTCGATGCTCACGCCGGTCACATCGAGAACGTCCGCGAACAGCCCGCACAACAGCTCGTCCTCGGGGCCGCGCGGACCACGGCCGGCCGGTCGCGTGGTCGTCGTGGGCTGCGGAAGCGCCTTGCGGTCGACCTTGCCGTTGGCGTTCAACGGCAGCGCGGCGAGGACCGTCACGATGGGAACCATGTACTCCGGCAGCACCCGCCGGAGGTGTTCCCGCACCTCGTGGGCCGTCTCCGCTCCGGTGTCGGCCACCACGTACGCGACCAGGCGCTGGTCGCCGGGCTGGTCCTCGCGCAGCAGCACCACCGCCTGGCCCACACCGGGGTGGCGCAGCAGCGCCGATTCGATCTCGCCCAGTTCGATGCGGAATCCACGCACCTTCACCTGCGAGTCGGCACGGCCGACGAACTCCAGCTCCCCGCGTTCGTTCCAGCGCACCAGGTCGCCGGTGCGGTACATCCGCGAACCGGCGGGACCGTGGGGGTCCGCGACGAACCGTTCCGACGTGAGGGCCGGCCGCTTCCAGTAACCCCGCGCGAGCACGGAACCGGCGACGTACAGCTCCCCCGCCGTGCCCTGGAGCACCGGGCGCAGGCTGCCGTCGAGAACGTAGGCACGGCTGTTCGGGAACGGGCGTCCGATCGGCACCGCACCGGACGGCGTCGGCACTCCCGGTTCGAGCCGGTGCTCGGTGACGTTGACCGTCGCCTCGGTGGGTCCGTAGGCGTTGCACACCGTCACGTCGGGGAACCGCGACCGCCACGAGTCCAGCGCACCACCGAACAGGGCCTCGCCGCCCAGGATCAGGCATCCGCTCGGGGAAGCCTGGTCCGGCAACGCCTCCAGCATCTCCAGGTGGCTCGGCGTCGCCTTCAGCAATGCCGGCCGTCCCGCCGCGCGCACCTCGGACTCGGTCAAGTCCGCCAGGCGCACGCATCCGCCGCTCACCAGCGGGGTGAACAGCGCGGTGACCGTGAGGTCGAAGGCGAGCGGAGAGTGCAGCAAGGAGGACTCGCCCGCGCCGGGGTAGGCCGTGCGAGCACGCGCCAGGTACCCGGCCACCGACCGGTGCTCGACGACTACGCCCTTGGGATGCCCGGTGGATCCCGACGTGTAGATGACGTAGGCGGGGTGCCGCGGGCTGATCGGGCTGAGGCGATCAGCGTCCGAAAGGGCGTACGACGGCAGTGCCGCGAATTCCGGGGCGGCGAGCGCTTCGGCGAGGACGGCGACCTCGGCGTCCCCGGTGGACACCGAGCCCGCCGCCTCGTCGGAGGTGAGGATCAGCGCCGGGGAGCAATCGTCGATCACGTACCGGATCCGCTCGGCCGGATGGTCCTGGTCGACGGGCACGTACGCGGCGCCCGACTTCAGCACGGCCAGCATCGCGGCGACCGCCTCCACCGAGCGCGGCAGCACGAGCGCGACGAACGATCCCGCGCCGACGCCACGAGCACGCAGATACCGGGCGAGCCGGTTCGCGACGGCGTCCAAGTCCCGATAGGACATCCGCGCGTCGGACGACCACAGCGCGAGCGCATCGGGAGTGTCCCGCGCCTGCCGGGCGAACAGGTCCGGGAGCAGGACCGCGGCACCGTCGTCGGTCTCGCCCGAGCCGAGTTCGAGTGCGGCGCGACGACGATCGTCGTCCGGTCCGGGCAACCCGCCGATCGGCTCGTCCACCGCGGACAGAAGTGTGCGGAGGAAGCTCAGGAAACCATCCCGGTGTGCGCGCACGGCATCGCCGTCGAGCACGTGCGGGTTGCCGTCGAAGTCGACTCGGACACCGCTCGAACCGTCGGCGGTTCCGTAGGCGTGCACCGACACGTCGCGCACCCGGCCGGTGGACAGCTGCCGCGCGACCACCTCGTGCCCGTCGAACTGAACGGTCTGGTCGAAGGTGACGACGTTGACCACCGGACTCGCCGACGCCCCGGAGCGACCTCGCCGGAGTTCGGTGTGCAGGTCCTCGCCTCGGTACCGCTGGTGCGTGATCGCGCGCAGCACCTGCCGGGCGGTGTCCCCGACCAGTTCCCCGAATCGTCGCCACGGGCCGACCGGCACGCGCAGCGGAAGTTCGTTGGACATCATCGCGGGCGTGGTCATCGCGGCCGGTGTCGTCCGCGCCGACAGCGGCAGTCCTAGCACCACGTCCTCGGCACCGGTGCTTCGGTGCACGTAGGCGGCCATCGCCGCGAAGAAGACCACGGGCCACCGCGTCCTGGCCGCACGCGCCACCGCCAGCATGGCCTCGACATCGACTCGGTCGAGCCACACGGTGTCGGTGAGTTCGCCGTGGGCCGGAGGTGCCGAGCCGTCGTCGAAGACGGCCGGAATCGGCTCGTCGGCGAAGGCACCGCGCCAGTACTCGCGGTCGCGGTCGTGCCGGGGCGAGGCGCGGTACGCCTCTTCTTCCGCGAGCAGCTCCGCCCACTCACCGAACGGTGCGACCGCCGGCTCCACGTCGGGCGAGCCGTCGGCGAACGAAGTGTAGAGGTCCGCGATGCGACGGCAGTGCAATGTCTGCCCCCACCCGTCGATCAGGATGTGGTGGTAGCGGAAGTACAGGAATTCCCGCCCGGGCGCACGGAGCAGCGCGTGTGCGAACAACGCGCCGTGCTCCCAGTCCTGGGGCGCGCGAACCTCGGCACGCATCCACTCGAGGCACTCCGCCACCGATTCGCAGTCGACGACCGTCAACGTGGCCGTCATGGCGCGCGGCACCTGGCGCACGCCGTCCACATCGGACTCGAACCGCATCCGCAGCGCGCAGGTCTCCTCCACCGCCCGGGTCACGGCTCGTCGCAGGCGATCGGCGTCGAGCGCGCCTTCGATCTCGAAGTACACGGCGCAGTGGTAGAGCGACGTCTCCGGTTGTAGTTGCTGGGCGACCCACACGCCCTGCTGCGCGGCCGACAACGCGAACCCGGCCTCGGACTTCGGCACCGTGCACTCTCCTCGGATGGAACGGGTGGGCGCGCCCACGGTCTTGGCTCGGCTTCAGCGGGGGTTTGCGCCGAGTTCCGCCAGATGGCTCGCGAGGGCGGCGACGGACGGGTGTTCCCAGGCGACGGCGGGGTCGAGCACGAGGTCCCAACCGTCCTCGATCTCCGCGACCAGCGCCGCTGCCCGGACGGAATCCAGCCCGTAATCACCGAGCTCCGCCTCGACCGCGATCTCGGACGGCGGACGGTCCAGGAGTGCGGCCACGCGTTCGGCCAGCCACGCCTGGAGTTGCGCTCGACTCGTGTTCATCCGGCTACCGCCGTCTCCGCCGTGTGCTCGGGAGCCCGCACTGACCGGCCCGGCAGGCGCGAGTCCACTTCCGCATACCGGGCTTCGAGTTCGCCCGCGCAGAACGAGGACTTCATCTGTGCGCGCTCGATCTTGCCGCTGGTGGTCCGCCGCACCGCTCCCCTGCCCAGCAGCACCACTCCACCGACCGGAACACCGAACTCGCGGGACACCGTCCGCCTGATCGCGGTGGCGAGTTCCGCGAGGTCTCGCGGTGCCGGGTTGCCCCGCACTTCGTGCGTGATCACGACTGCCGCGTCGTCCCCGGGCACGTCGACGTCGAACACCGCGCCCACGTTGCCCAGTTCGGGATGCTGCGAGCGGACTTCCTGCTCGACGTCGTGCGGGTAGAGGTTCCGTCCACGGAGGACCAGCATCTCCTTCAACCGGCCGGTGACGTAGAGTTCGCCGTCCACCACGGTGCCGAGATCCCCGGTACGCAGGAACTCGCCGTCGCCGTCCGCGGTTGTGGCGCGGAAGGTCCGCTCGGTGGCGGCAGCGTTGTTCCAGTAGCCGTGGGCGACGCTGGCACCCCGCAGCCACAGCTCACCGATCGCGCGTTCCGGCAGGACCTCGCGACTGAGCGGATCGACGACGATCACGTCGTAGCTCTCGGCGGCGAAGCCGTTGCTGGCGAGCGCCCGGCCGGCCGCGTCTCCGGGGACCGGGGCGAACACGTGGCGGTCGAGCTCGCCGCGCGCGACCCGGGCGGTCACCGGCTCGCGAGGAGCCGAGCCGGACACGAACACCGTCGCTTCCGCGAGTCCGTAGCAGGCGCACTGCGCCTCGGCCCGGAAACCCGCGGGGGCGAACCTCTCCGCGAATTCCTCCATCGTGGACACCCGAACCGGCTCGGAGCCGTTCACGGCGTACCGCCAGCGGGACAGGTCGAGCTCCGCCACCTGGTCGTCACTGGTGCGCCGGGCGGCCAACTCGTAGCCGAAGTTCGGCGCGGGCGACCACGCCACGTCGTAGCGATCGATCATCTGGAGCCACTGGTGCGGACGTTTCAGGAAGGACGTCGGGCTCATCAGCACGCAGGTGCTCCCGAGGAACAGCGCGGGCAGGGTCTGCGCCATCAGCCCCATGTCGTGGTACTGCGGTGCCCAGCCGCCGAATCGCGTGCCGTCCTCCACCTGGAGCGTGGTGCAGAGCGCTTCGGCGTTGACGAGGAGGTTGGCGTGGCTGACCACGACGCCCTTGGGCGATCCGGTGGAGCCGGAGGTGTACTGCAACAGCGCGATGTCGTCCCGCACCGTCGCCGGGGCGGTCCAGCTCGCGGGATCGGCGATGCCGCCGGAGTCGGTGGCGAGGACGTCGATCTCGCCCAGCTGCTCGCCCGCGAAGCGTGCGACGGCGTCCAGGTTGATGAGGTCGGTCAGCACCGCGCTCACGCCCGCGTCGGAGGCGATGCCCCGAACCCGTCGCCGCTCGTGGTGGTACCGCCCCGGCAGTGGGGCGGGCACCGCGACCATTCCCGCGTAGAGGCACCCGAGGAATCCGGTGGTGAAATCGGCCGGTGGGTAGAGCAGCAAAATTCGTGACCCGACCGCGAAACGCTCCCGCAGCCACACCGCGACGGTGCGGGCGCGCTCGTCGAGCGTCGCGTAGCTGAGGTGGTCGGCCTCCCGTGCGCTCGCGTCGTGGACACGCACCACCGCGTCCTGCCCAGGGCGGGACGCGGCCTGGTGGCGAAGCAGCGCCGTCACGCTGCTCCACCGTCCGATGTCGACGACCATGCGCGGATTCCCCCTAACTTGGCGGCACGCGCTCGTGGCGGTTCCGCGGAACAAGAGAAACGGCGAGAAAACCGCGAAAACTCAGCGTGTGCCACGCCTCGCGTGACACCGCGCTGAAGCCCCCAGCTCCTCGTGGTGTGCCGCGCGTCTCCGAGCAGGTCGTCAGCGCACCGGCATGAACCGATCGGAAGCTATCCGCGCACGTGAACGCCGGTCAAGGTTCGTAAGTCAGCGCAAAAAGGAACGAACGACCGCACGGCACGGGGAGGTTCAGACCCGGCTGGATCGGACCAGATTTCGATGGCGGAGGATGCGGTGACAACGCGCCCGCGCAGTGGACCGCTCCTCCGTCACCCCGCCGGCCGGGCGGGTGGGTGATCGGTACGGCACCTCGTCACTCCGATCCCCGAGTGGACCCGCCGGACTCCACCGGAGTGGTCGGCAACGTCGCCTGGACGGAGAACCCGCCGTCCGGGGTCGGCCCGGTGGTGAGCGTGCCGTGCAGCAGTCCCACCCGCTCGTGCAGGCCGACCAGTCCGAGACCGCTGCCCGGCAGCCCCTCCGATACCCGTTCCGGAGCCGCGTTGCTGACACCGACCTCCACCGCGGACGTCAGGTACCGCACCGTCACCTCGGTCCTGGCGGTTCCGGCGTGCTTGTGCACGTTGGTGAGCGCTTCCTGCGCGAGCCGGTAGGCGGTGTGGTCGACCATCGCGGGCAACGCCACAGGCGTGCCTTCGCACCGATAGCGAACGTCGAGGCCAGCGGAGCGAGACCGTTCCACCAGATCCTCGATGTCCGCCACGGTGGCCTGCGGCTGCAGCTGGACCTCCGACGGGTGGAGTCGCAGCACCCCGAGCACCTCGCGGAGCTGCCCCAGCGCCTCCCGGCCGGTGCGGCGGATCAGCGCGGCCTCGTCCGCCAGCAGTTCGTTCGGCGAGTTCGCCTCGATCGCGCCCGCGTGGAGCACCATCAGCGACACCCGGTGCGCCACCACGTCGTGCATCTCGCGGGCGATGCGAGAACGCTCCTGCGCGCGGGCTTGCTCCGCGCGGGCCTCCTGCGACCGCAGAAGCTGCTGGGTGCGTTCCCGCAGCCCCTCGACGACCTGCCGTCGCGCTTTCACCCACAGTCCGATGAACAACGGCAGCACGACGAACAGGGCCACCCCGCCGAAGGAACTCTGGACCGAGTCCCACCCGACGTCCGGCCGCCTCACGCGCACGAGAGTGGGCGCCATGACCGCTGCCGTCGCCGCGACCGCGTAGGTCGCGAGCACGAACGAACGCAGGCGCAACGCCGCCCGGAACGACGCGACGCAGAGCAACGGCCAGAGCGAGGCGATCAACCAAGTACCGAACGCGAGTGCGTACAACGGCCACGACCAGCGAGGCGCCAGCCAGGTCACGACCGCCGAGAGGGTGGCGATCAGCAGGGTCAGGGCGAGTCCCGGAATCGAGGTGAACGCGGCCGGTTCGGCTACCAGAGCTCCGGCGGGGAGGAAGGTCGCGACGAACACCGCAAGGCACACCGCTACGGCGAGCACGCGGTCGGCCGTCGACCACGACCGGTCCTTCGCATCGAGCTGCTGGGATTCCGAGCGCGCCTTGGGGTCCACGCGCCGAGCGTAACGGCCGTCCGACGTCCCCTTTCGAGGCGCGACTTTAGTTGCAGATCGTCTATCCGATCGGCCGACGGCAGCGAACTCTCCCGGGCACGACGCTGTGCGGATGACTCAAACGACCGCTGCCGTCCGTGCAGCCGGATTGACCAAGGTGTACGGCCATGCCGAGGCGCGCGTCGTGGCGCTCGACAGCGTCGACGTGGAGTTCCGCAGCGAGCAGTTCACCGCCATCATGGGACCGTCCGGGTCGGGCAAGTCGACGCTGATGCACTGCGTCGCGGGACTCGACGCCCCCAGCGACGGTGAGGTCTTCGTCGGCGGCACCGCCCTGACCGGCCTCGACGACGTCGCCCTCACCGAGCTGCGCCGGGACCGGATCGGGTTCGTGTTCCAGGCGTTCAACCTGCTCCCCACGCTGACCGCCTGGGAGAACATCACGCTCCCGCTGGACCTCGCCGGGCGCAAGCCCGACCCGCAGGTGGCCGAATCGATCATCGAGGCGATCGGCTTGCGGGACCGGCTCAGCCACCGGCCGAGCGAACTCTCCGGCGGCCAGCAACAGCGAGTGGCATGCGCCCGTGCCCTCATCACCCAGCCGGACGTGGTGTTCGCCGACGAACCGACCGGTGCGCTCGACTCCAGGTCGTCGTCGGACATCCTGTCGTTCCTCCGCCGCAGCGTGGACGACTTCGACCGCACCGTGGTCATGGTGACCCACGAGCCGATGGCCGCTACCTACGCGGACCGGGTGTTGTTCCTCGCCGACGGCCGCCTGGTGGACGAGATGTACGCACCGACCGCCGAAGGCGTGCTGGACAAGATGAAGTCTCTGGAGAAGGTCGGTCTCTGATGCTGCGAGCAATGCTGCGCGATCTCCGCGCACACCGGGGCCGCCTGGCCATGACCTTGGTCGCGATCGCGCTCGGCGTCGCGTTCGTCGTCGCGAGCTTCGTCGTCTCCGACTCCCTGGCCAAGACGCTCGCCGGGCAGACCGCCCGGGGTGGGGTCGACGTGTCGGTGCAGACCGCGTCCCAGGACCCGGATCTGACGCTCGCCGACCGCGACGCGTTGGCGGCCACGAACGGCGTCGCCGAGGCGCACGGCGTGATCGCCGGACGTGCGGGTGTGGTGGGCACCGACGGCAAGCTGGTCTCGACGGGCACGGACCTGGCGGGCACGAACTGGGACGAGACCGGCCGGTTCACCCTCGTTGACGGGCGAGGGCCGCAGCGTCCGGGCGAGGTGGCCCTCGCCGAGTCGCGCGCCGGCGAGGCACGACTCGCCCTGGGTGATCGTGCCCGGATCGTGCTCGGCGACGGCCGCATCGACGAACCCGTCGTCGTCGGGCTCTTCCAGTACTCCGCGCTGGGGCCCGATGCCGCGGGCCGCTCCGAGCACGTCCCGTCCATCGCCTACGACGGGGCGACCGCGGCGTCGCTCGTCGGGGACCGCTTCGACCGCATCGAACTCACGGGCACCCCCGGCACCGAACCCAGCACCTTGCGCCAGGCCGCCGAGCAGACCATCGGAGCCGGGCACGCCACCGACGAGTACAGCGTGTCCACCGGTGCCGAGCTGGTCACGAACGCCGAGCAGGCCGCGGACAAGACGGCGTCGGACACACTCGCGCAACTGCTGCCCTTCGCGGCGATCGCGTTGTTGGTCGGCATGTTCGTCATCACCAACACCTTCAGCCTCCTGGTCACCCAGCGAACGAGGCAGTTCGCGCTGCTCCGCGCGGTAGGTGCCCATCGCAGGCAGGTCCGGTCGAGCGTGGTGGTCGAGGCGACCGCGCTCGCGTGCGTCGGGGCGACTATCGGCACGGTGCTCGGGATCGGGCTCGGCCTGATCGTGTTCCGGTTCATGCAGCCCGAGGGCGACGTGGTCCGCTACGGAGTTCCGCTGCTCGGCGTCGGGGCGGGCTATCTGGTGGCGGTCCTGGTGACCGTCGCGGCGGCTTACGGTGCCGCCCGGCGCGCGGCGGCGGTCTCCCCGATGGCCGCCCTGCGCAACGACGTGGTCACGTCGAAAGGCCCGCACACCCGCCAGTCCATCGCCGGTGGGATCTGCGTGGTCGCGGGCCTCGTCGCGATCGTGGCCACCGCGTCTCCCGGTCTCGGCACCCTCGAACGGATGATCGCGATCGGCGGTGCCGTGCTGTGCACGGGCGGGGTACTGCTGCTGACTCCGGTCGCAGCCGGCGCGCTGCGCCCTCTCGCCACCTGGTCGCAGGGCTGGGGAGGCCCGGCGACACGGCTCGGGATGCGCAACGCGGCCCGCGACCCCCGGCGTACGGCTACCACCGCGACCACCCTGATGGTCGGGCTCGGGCTCGTGTGCGCCTTCGCGACGCTCAGCTCCAGTCTGGCCACGATGGTGACGGCCTCGATCCGGCTGAACATCCCGGTGACCTCGACGGTGCTGGAACCGGCCGCCGGTGGCGCCGCCACCCTCGGCCCCGGCGTGGTCGGGGAGCTCAGGTCGCTGCCCGCCGTCTCCACCGTCCTCGCCAGCAGGGACACCTTCGCCGAAATCCGGCACGAGGGTGGCACGAGCGAGCGCATCGTCTCCGCGATCGACCGCGAGGGGCTGGGCGAGGTGCTCACGCCGAAGATCACCGAAGGGACCGACGACGTGTCGCGCGGTGCGATCATCGCGCAGAACGAGGCGAACATGCTCGGCCTCGCGGTCGGCGACCCGCTCGAACTGGTCGTCGAGGGAACGCCGGTGAAGACCGCGGTGGTCGGCGTCTACGACGCCACCGAAGCACAGGCGAGCATCTTCTTCGACCAGGCCCTGGCACCGCCGCACCTGCGCGACCACGTCACGACGGTCTACGCCGGCGGCCCCGACCCGCAGGCCGCACGCGAGGCCATCGCGACCGCCTTCCAGGACCGTCCCGAGATCTCGATCACCGATCGGGACGGGGTGATCGCCGACCGGGTGGAGGAGTTCCGGTACGGCCTGCTGGTCATGTACGCGATGTTCGGCGTCGCGATCGTGATCGCCGTCTTCGGCGTCGTCAACACGCTCGCGCTGTCGGTGATGGAGCGGTCCCGCGAGATCGGCGTGACCCGCGCGGTCGGAGCCGGCCGTGCCCTCGTCCGCCGTACGATCAGGGTGGAGAGCATCGTGATCTCCCTGTTCGGCGGCATCCTCGGGGTCGGTGTCGGAGTCGGTACCGGGACGGTGATGCAGCACGCGATGCTCGGGCAGGCGCTGTCCCGAGCGACGCTCCCGTGGACGCTGATCCTGCTCGCCCTGGTCGGGATCGTCATCGTCGGTGTGCTGGCCTCGCTGTGGCCCGCCCACCGGGCGGCACGCACCAACATGCTGGAGGCGATCGGGTCCGACTGACCCGCCCCGCCCGGTTCCCTCCCGTACCAGTGGGAGGGAACCTGCGCGTCGGGGTCCGGAAGCAGATGAACAGCGCCCAGCCAGCGGGCGCCCCGCAGTCCACACAGGACTGATTTCGCCGGCGCTTAACGGATGCCCCTGAGCGATCCGAAACCGTTGCCCCGGGGCACCTCCGCTGACACACTCGCCGCACAGCGGAGCACGCTCACCCGCGCCTTTCTGGGGAATCCGCGCGACGACGCTTCGCTGCCGATGCGGGAAGGACCTCACGCGCATGGCGCCATCGAGCACGCTCAGCCTGCTCAGCCTCTACCAGCCGGACTGGGCGGCTGATCCGTACGCGCTGTACCACGCGATGCGCGAGGACGGCCCGGTCCAGTGGGACGACTGGATGCGGAGCTGGATCGTCCTCGGTCACGCCGAGATCGCGCGGCTTTCCAAGGACGACCGGCTCTCCGGTGCGCGCATCGCAGACTTCCACGCCCAGCTCCCGGCATCGGTCCGCTCCGATATGGAGCCGCTCGCCGGCGCGCTGTCGGACATGATGCTGTTCAACGAGCCGCCGGAGCACACCCGCCTGCGCCGCATCATCAAACCGGGTCTGACCCCGAGGTTCATCCGGGAGATGCGCCCGCTGATCGCCGAGCGCGCGGAGGAACTCGTGGACGCGGTGCTCGACCAGGGGCACATGGACGTCATCGGCGACTTCTCCGAGCCGCTGTCCCGGAACGTGATCGCACACCTGGCCGGAGTGCCCGGCCACGCCACCCCGCTGCTGGAGAACTGGCAAGGCCTGCTGCACGAGTTCTTCACCCAGTCCTGCGCGGAAGTCCCCCGGGTGAACTCCCTGCGGGCCGCCTTCGACGAGCAGGCCGCGAAGCGACGTGCGGGTACCGCCGACGATCTCTTCAGCCAGGTGATCGCCGGACAGCTCGAACGCGAGACCTACACCGACGACGAGGTCTTCGCCAACTTCCTGCTGCTCATCGACGCCGGACAGGCCACCACGACCCACCTCATCGGCAACGCGGTCCTGGCGCTGCTGCGCCACCCCGATCAGCTCGCCCGGCTCCGGGCCGATCCCGACCTCTGCCAGGTCGCGGTCCACGAGTTGATGCGGTACGACAGCTCGGTGCAGTTCACCACCCGTGTCGCGCTGGAAGGCATGGAGGTCGGCGACCAGCACGTCGAGCAGGGCCAGTCCGTCACCCTGGTCCTCGGGGCGGGCAACCGCGACCCACGCCGCTACGACGACCCGGATCGTCTCGACGTCACCCGCAAAGCGACCGACCACCTGTCGTTCGGACACGGCATCCACTACTGCCTCGGGGCCTCGCTCGCGCTCGCCGAAATCGAGATCGCGCTGCGCGTCCTGTTGGAGCGGACGACCGAACTCAGGCTGCGGACCGACGACCTGGACTGGCTCGACAGCATCAACTTCCGGTTCGCCAAGGAACTGCCGGTCGAATTCAGCACATGACGTCCACGTTTCGACGCATCGTCCATGATGGACGGTTAAGTCCAGGGTGAAA
This sequence comes from Saccharopolyspora sp. 6V, assembly GCF_020176785.1. Classification (NCBI taxonomy): domain Bacteria; kingdom Bacillati; phylum Actinomycetota; class Actinomycetes; order Pseudonocardiales; family Pseudonocardiaceae; genus Saccharopolyspora; species Saccharopolyspora sp. 6V. Next base: position 46,450 of record NZ_JAIUKB010000019.1, read on the forward strand.
GCGCCGTCTCGGGGCGGATTCCTGGCTTCAGGGCCTTGCACCGGTGCCGGAAGGTCCCGATCGTGTCGTTGGCAGGGACATCTCGACGTCCCTCGCGGTCCAGAGCGCATCCGGCCGGACCGCCGCACGACGAACGCCAGACGCTCGACCGGACAGTGGGAGGATCACCGTGACCTACCTCGGACACCCGCGGCTGAACTTCGCGGGTACGTTCCAGTCCGACGCCGCCACGGTGAACAACGCCCAGCCGTACTTCGACAACGACCTGTTCGAACCGCGCTTCCACTGGCGGATGAAGCTCCCGGACGTCAACGGGTTGTGGAACCCTGGCGGATCCAACGCGCTGCGGCTGCACGACCTGCGCATCACCAGCGCCTGCTACGCCGACGGCCGCACCCTGACGTCGAAGGCCGACGACCCCGCTCTCGAAGGAACGGTGCGGGACGACGACCTCCGCGCCAACGGGAAGTTCGTCGATCTCGACCCGGAGAACCAACTGGTCTCCGAGATCTACGGATTGCGGATGCGACTCTTGGACGCGGCGGGCGACCAACTCCTGAAAGCCGACTACGCCGTAGCGGCTATGGACGAGATGTGGATGCGGGCGACGCTGCCGTCCGGCCGCGGCGACCCGGCGGCGGTGTACCACTCGGTGCTGACCAACCTGGAGTGGGCGGACCCGCTCGAATCGGCCATCCTGCGGGAGATCCGAGACACCACCGACGACGGAACGCTCTCGATCAAGTTCAACATGGACGGTGTCGAGGACGGGATCGAGGAGTGGAGCGACGACCTCACCTACGGTCGCATGGTGGGGTCGATCGGGCCCTATCGGAGCGGGCAGCCGAAGCACTGGGCAGGCGCCCGTGTTCTGAGTCCCGTCGAAGGCGCGCCGTTCCACCATGCGCCGTGCAGAGTGGACGGTTCGGGGATCGTTTTCGTGGACCTGGGCAACAGCATCAGGGCGTCGACACGCGGTGGGCCTCTCGTCGAGCTCCCGGCGCTGAGCCTCGCCGCGCTCGACGAGAACGGCACGCCGGAGGTGCTCGCTCCGCTCGACGGCATCGACCAGGGCTTCTACGAACGCACTGCCGCCATCGTCACCGCTCGGCCCGCCGCCGGTCAGCACGAGGCGGTGGCCGGTCGACGGCTGGCAGTGGTGGACGACGCACGACCGCCGAAGGTGCTGCTCGCCGAGCCCCACGACGGCGGGACGCTCCACGCCGACAAGTCCGTCTTCCGGCTCCACCCCGAGAAGGGGCACGACACCGCGACCGTCGACTTCCGCGCGTTTCGCTTCGGGCAACCTGCCGCCCACACCGACATCGCGCTCGGTACCGGCGAAGAGTCCGACGTCGTGGAGTTTCCGCGCAGCGTGACGACCGACGAGCAGGGGCGTGCGCGCATCACCCTCACCGGCCGGGACCCCGGCCATCCCCGCCCGATGCTCGACGGGCTCACCGTGCGCATCCCCTACCGGTTCGCCGCACGACCGGACGCGCCGTCGGGCCATCTCAGCGTGCGGGTGTTCGACCGCTACACCGGCCCGGAGCGCCCCACCTGGAACCGCGACGTGCGGCCGATCTTCCAGCGGTACGCCAACCTCTACCCGGTCATGCACGACCTCTTCGACCTGGGCAACTACCAGCACGTCACGCGGCACGGGACCTACATCCGCCGCACGATGCTGGCCCCGCTGGAATCGCCGAACCACATGCCCGTCACCCGAGACCTCTCACCAGGAAAGCGAGACATGATCGTGAAGTGGCTGCGGACCGAGCCCGCTCCCCCGGTGATGGAGATCGGCAGTCCCGAAGAACTGCGTGCCGTGCTACAGCAGGCCGTCTTGGTCGAGCAGGCCACGGTGCCGCCGTACCTCGCGGCGCTGCTCTCGATCAAGGCAGGCCACAACGTGCGGATCGCCGAGACGATCCGTGGGGTGGTCATCGAGGAGATGCAGCACATGGCCCAGGTCTGCAACCTGCTCAACGCCGTGGGCGGGGCACCGCAGATCGGCAGGCCCGGCTTGGTCCCGACCTATCCTGGCAAGCTTCCCGGTCCGGTGCTGCCCGATCTGACCGTACGGCTGCGCAAGATGTCCCGCGAGCACGTCAAGGACGTGTTCATGGCGATCGAGCAGCCGGATCACCCCACTGTGGACGGTGCACTGTTCCGCGGTTCCGTCATCGCACCGGACAGCGTGCGGCTGGACCGTTCCGGTTCCGTGCTGGAGGCCGACGACGGCGCCATGCGGGCTCTGGAGGACTGGTTCAACCGAGCCGAGTACACACCGCAGACGATCGGTTGGTTCTACAACCAGATCGCGCGGGCGATCTGCGAACTCGACGACGGCGGGTCGCTGTTCACCGGTGATCCCGCCCGCCAGGTGAGTTGGCCGGACGCGCCGGGCACGCTCTACAAGGTCACCGACAAGCGCTCCGCGCTGCTGGCCATCTACCAGATCATCGAGGAGGGCGAGGGGAGCCCGCACGACCTCGACGGTGACGGCGTCCTCGACCCCGACGAGTTCGGCCACTACTACCGCTTCCAGGAGATCGTGGAGGGACGCCGACTCATCCGGAACGAGCGCGGTGCGTGGGTGTTCGAGGGAGCCGAGGTGCCCTTCGACCCGGCCGGGGTCCATCCGGTCGTGGACGACGCGGACACCTACCGCCTCCCGGCCGACTCCCCCGGCAGGCGCGAATCGGTGGCCTGCGACGAGTCCTACACGAACATGCTCACCGCGTTGCACCGCGTGTTCAACGGCCATCCCGACGAACTCGACGACTCCGTCGGGCTGATGTACCAGCTCCAGGTGCAGGCCAAGAAGCTCCACGACATGCCGTCCGGGGACGGCGACACCGTGCTCGGACCCGCGTTCCAGTCCCCCGGTGTCGAGTTCTGACACCGGCCGCCGTCGACTCCGCCCTCGCGACTGTCCAGTGAGGACGAAATCACCGGAACTACTCATCCGTATGTGAAGGGGTACACATGGGCCGGATGCCGACCGAGACCGGGTCCTCACGAGTGGCACGACAGGACGGAGTTCTCAGGCTGCACTGCAACGAGAGCGCCTATCCGCCACCACCCGCCGCGCTCGGCGCGGCGACCGAGGAACTCGACAACGCCTGCACGTCCTATCCGGACAGCGACTGCGCGGAACTGCGCGAACGGGTCGCCGAGTACCACGGCCTGAAGTCCGACATGGTGGTCGTGGGCAACGGAGCCGACGAACTCGTGCTGCTGACCTCGATGACCTTCCTCGGCTCCGACGACGCGGTTCTGGTCACCGATTCGACGTTCCCCGGATACGTCTCCTCGGCGCGCGCGGCCGGCGCCCGCGTCCACAGCCTGCCGTTGGACGACTACCGGGTGCCGGTCGACGCCGTGGTGCAGGCGATGGCCGCGCCGGAGGCAGGAGCGCCCACGCTGGTGTTCGTCTGCAACCCGCACAACCCGGCGGGAACGGTGCTCGAACCCTCCGACGTCGAGCGGATCCTCACGGCCGCCGAGGCCGCCGGCGTGATCCCGGTGTTCGACGAGGCGTACATGGAGTTCGCGGGGCCGGACCACGAATACGCGATCAGCGCGGTCCGCGCCGGTCGTCGTCTGCTGGTGCTCCGCACGTTCTCCAAGGCGTGGGGGCTGGCATCCCTGCGACTCGGGTGCGCGCTCGGTCCGGCGGACCTGGTCGAGCGCATCCGCCGGACCCGGGAGCCGCTGCCGTTCAGCGTCAATCGAATCGTCCAGCAGGCCGGGGCCGCGGCGCTGGAGTCCCGCGACTACGTCGACGAGGTACGGCGGAAGACGGTCGCGGCGCGGGAGCACTTCTGCGCGCGCCTGACCGAGATGGGCGTGGCGTTCCAGCCTTCTGCCACGAACTTCGTGCTCGTCAAGCCGCCCGGCAACAGCGCTGAGATCGCCGCGCGGCTGAAGCAGGACCACGACATCCTGGTCCGGGACCTGAACATGTTCGGTCTGCCCGCCCACCTGCGGGTCACCGTCGGTACGACGGAGCAGATGGACCGGTTCTGCGCTGCGCTGGCCACCATCCTCGAAGACTCCGAAGTGCACAACGAGTTGAACACCGGCCTCGGCGCTCCGAAGGGCCGCATTCAGGTGGCCACCGGACCCGTGATCGAACCGGCGGCGCTGTTCAACGGCTATGTGGGCGCCAACGTGGTCTTCGCCCTGACCGAGCTGAACGTCTGGCAGCACCTCCAGGACGGTGCGCGACCGTTCGACGCTCTCCCCCCACTGACCGGAGCGGAGCCGTCGAAGCTGCTCGCGCTCCTGCGCGCCGCCGCGCTGCTCGGCTACGTCGAGGTGAGTTCCGCTGTCACTCCGTCGGATCCGGGGACCGCGAGCACGGTCGCGCTGACCGACGCCGGACGGGTGCTGGCGCGTCACCGAGGTTTCTTCACCTGGGGAGTCGGCGGGTACAGCGACGTGCTGCTCCACCTCTCCGACCTGGCCACGGGCCGGGCCACCTTCGGCACGGACGTCGACCGCGATGGCGGGAAGGTCGCCGTCGGCTCCGGTCTGGTCGGCGAAGAACTCATGCTGCGCACCGAGCACGCGGTCGTCGCGGACGTCGATTTCGGCACCGTCGCGGACCTCGGGTGCGGTGATGCCTCCCGGTTGATCCGGCTGTGCGGATCGAACGAGGCCCGCACCGGGCTCGGAATCGACACCAGCCGGGGAGCCTGCGAAAAGGCGGTCAAACGCGTCGCCGACGCGGGCCTGGGACACCGCGTGGAAGTCGTGTGCGCCGACGTCCTCGACGTCCTCGACGAGCGGACGTTCCCCGGCGTCGAGCTGGTCACGAGCTTCCTCATGATGCACGACCTGTTCGAGAGCAGCGGTGACCCGGCAGGAACGATGCGGATGCTGCGCAAGGTGTTCCCCGACGCCAAGTGGTTCCTGGTCGGCGACACCGTCAGCCAGGACTGGGGTACCTCGCCCAGCACGCTGCCGATCTTCTCCGTCGAGTTCGAGCTGGTGCACGCCTTCATGGACACACCGATCGCGAGCCGCCGCGCCTACGAAGACGCCTTCGCGGCGGCGGGACTGCGGGTTCAGCGCCGCGAGCCGTTCGGCGCACCGTCGACCTGGCTGTGGCTGCTCGCCGCGGAATAGCGTCCGCCGTGATCGCGTCGTTCCGCACGGGCGGTCACCCGCAGCTCGGCGCTCCGGCGGCCGGCCGTGCACTCAGTCGTGCCCGCGTGTTCTCCACCCGCGGACAAGTGAGCCGCCCAGAATCGGCGGGCCGCGGCGAGGTCCGGCGGCGCCGCGCCGACCGGCGCGGGATCACCGGCTCGGCCCGACTGTTCCGCTCCTGGCCCGTGGCCGCCGGACCGCGGGGTCAGGCGGGGGCCGGGTTTCGGAGGTGGTCGAGGACGCTTTGGGCGAACTCGCACGCGAACTGGTGGCGGAGGCCGTAGAGGTCCCAGTTCCGGTCGATGGCGGCCGGGTCGAGCACCCTCGCCTCCTCCTGGTGCAGGGCGAGGTCGCCTGCGCTCCGGGCGGACAGCAGCGCGAGGTGGGCGGCCCGGACCTCCTCCGACCGCTCGATGTCCGCCAGCGCCAGCAGCTCTTCCAGTTCCCCGGCCTCCAGCAACCGGGGCAGCGAGTTCCGGGACCAGTCGGCGCCCCAGTACCGCAGCCGGAGCTCCGGGGCGCGCGCGCCGGCACCGAGCCCGCCCAGGTAGGCCGGTGGCGGTCGTAGTGCGACCACCCGCTCGGGTAACACGTGTCGGCGACCGGCCGCGGACTGCAGGGCGAGTTGGGCGGTGTCCACCCACCAGCTCACCCACTGCGCGTACTGGGTGAACCAGGTCTCGCGGACGGCTTCGGCGCGGAACCACAGGTCGCGCCGGACGAGGTCCAGCGACGCCGTCCGCGCCTCGGCGGCGAGCGGGCCGAGGTCCGGCGGGGGTGGAACGGCGCGCACCGCCTCCACCCACTTCGCCTGGACCAGTGCGACCGCGGTCGCCTGGTCGGCCAGCAGCTCCAGGAATTCCGCTGCACCCAGTTCCGCCGCCCCGCCTCCGGGGCCGCCGGTGCGCACCTCATCGCTCACGGTCTTCAACGCGCCCCCTCCCCGGCTCGCGCGGTCTGCTGCGGGTCACGCGGCTCCGGTGCTGCGCGGCCACGGCGCGCCGGACCGCTGCCACCACCGGCAACCGCTCGCGCCGGCGCACGGCGCGACCGGCCCGTCCGACTCGACCCGGACGGTTCGGTGCCACACCTCGCCCGGAGCGGGCACCTCCTCCCGCGGCCAGTACTCCTTGCCGAGGGCGGGGACCTTGCCGCCTTCCGCCGCGGTGTCGTCGAGATGTGTCCAGCGCTGGCGCAACGCCCCTCCTCGTCAGCCTGTGTTCCCCCGATCGACCGCCGGACGTCGCCGTCCGTTCGGTCTGGTGTCGCCAGTCAAGCAGCGCGCTCCCGCGCGGGATCGCGAAAACGCGCGACGGAGGACGCCGAGGCAGCAGGTCTGCCCGGAAACCCGGCGCGCGCCGCGGGCGCCCGGAAGCCCCGGCTCGCGGCGGGAATGCGCCGGAGGCGTTCCCCCGCGGCGCACCGGTGCGTACGTTGAAGTGCCTGCATACGTAGTCAAGGAAAGGGGCATGCCTGATGAGGTTCAGCAGGCGATCGTTCGTGCTCGGAGCCGGGGCCGTGGTGACCGGAGCGGCGTTCGCGCCCGCCGCGGCGCGGGCGGCGGGTGGGACCACCGGGACTCCGCCGTGGCTGGCGGAGTCCGTGCTGTACCAGCTGTACCCGCAGAGCTTCGCGGACGGCGACGGATCGGGCGTCGGCGACCTCCGCGGGATCGTGGCGCACCTCGACCACCTGGAATGGCTCGGCGTCGACGCGATCTGGGTGAACCCGGTGTTCCCGTCACCGCTCACCGACGCCGGGTACGACATCGCCGACTACACCGGCGTGCACCCGCGCTACGGCGACGAGCAAGACGTGGTGCTGTTAGTGGAGGAGGCGCGGCGGCGCGGCATGCGGGTGCTGTTCGACCTCGTCGCGGGGCACACCTCGGACCAGCACCCCTGGTTCCTCGGCTCGCTGCGCGACGACACCGACCACCGCTACATCTGGGCGTCGCCGGAACAGCTGCCGGAGGACGGCTCGCTGCCGGAGGACTTCGTGGCCTCCCCCGGCCCGCGGGCGGGCGCGTTCCGCAAGAACTACTACGACACGCAGCCCGCGATCAACTACGGCTACGCGCGGACGGACCCGGCCGAGCCGTGGCGCCAGGCGGTGGACGCCGACGGGCCGCGGCGCAACCGCGACGAGATCTTCCAGGTGATGGATCACTGGCTTCGGCTGGGCATCGCCGGATTCCGCTGCGACCTCGCGGCCACGCTGGTCAAGGACGACCCGGGGTGGGTCGAGACCGGCCGGCTGTGGGGCGACCTGCGGGCGCGGGTGGCGCGGCGGCACCCGGACGCGGTGCTCATCTCCGAGTGGGGTGATCCGGAGACCTCGGTGCCCGCCGGGTTCGACGCCGACTTCTACCTGCCGGTCAACGGCCCCGGCGACGGCGCGCCGTGGAAGTCGCTGTGGCACGAGAACCCGTACTTCGGCGCGGCGGGAACGGGCAGCCCGAAGGTGTTCATCGACGCGTGGACCGAGGCGACCGAGCGGATCGGGCGCGGGCGGATCATGCTGCCGACGGCCAACCACGACAGCGCGAACCGGCTCAACGACGGCGTGCGGACCCCGCAGGAGCTGCCCGCCGCGTTCGCGTTCCTGCTGACCTGGCCGATCGTCCCCGCGCTGTACTACGGGGAGGAGATCGGCATGCGGATGGTCGACGGCCTCCCCGAGGTCGAGGGCAGCGCCGGACGGCAGCGCAACCGGACGCCGATGCAGTGGGACGGCGGCCCGAACGCCGGGTTCTCCACCGCCCCCGCCGAGCAGCTGTACCTCCCGATCGACCCGGATCCGCAGCGGCCGACGGTCGCGGGGCAGCGCGACGATCCCGGTTCGCTGCTGAACCTGGTGCGGCGGCTGCTGGCGCTGCGCAAGCGGTACCCGGAGCTGGGGACGCGGGCGGACGTGCGGGTGCTCGCGGACGGCTATCCGCTGACCTACCTGCGCGGCGACCGGTTCCTGGTCACCACGAACCCGCGGCGGGAGCCCGCGGCGGCGGCCGTGCCGGACGCTCGGCTCGCCGGGGCGCGGATCGTCGAGGACGGCGGAGCCCGGGTGGACGGTGACGAGGTCGTGGTGCCCGGGTTCGGCTACGGCGTGTTCGACCTGGCGGGCTGACCCGCGGGTGGGCGGCCCGCGCGACCGGGTCGACCACCGGGCCGCCGGTGCGGCGAACCACCCCGCGCCGGGGTCGGCCGAGGTCTTGCGGCCGGGCGGTGGGCCGGTTCAGGCTGCCCTCCGCCGCGGCGCACCGGCCGCGCGGAACCTCCTGCCGCACCGCGCGATTCTTGACGCCCCGTGGGGTGAGAGCTAGCCTCCGACAACCTTCATACGTATGCATGACCGCGCAACGGGGCGCGAACCACTGGGAGATGCCGATGTCCATCGGAACGCCGGGAGCACCCGCTCCCACCGCCGAACCGGAGCGGGCGACGAAGCAGCAGATCCGCCGCGCGGTGTACGCCGGCGGAGTCGGGAACTTCGTCGAGCAGTTCGACTACGGGCTCTACGGCTACATGGCCCCGATGCTGGCCTCGTCGTTCTTCCCCGGTGGCGGCGGCGCGGGCGCGGTGCTGAGCACCTACGCGGTGCTCGCCGTGGCCTGCGTGTTCCGCCCGCTCGGCGGCACGCTCGTCGGCCGCTGGGGCGACCGGGTCGGGCGCAAGAAGGCGCTGCTGTGGACGATCATCATGATGGGCGTGTCCACCGCGCTGATCGGCGCGCTGCCGACCTACCAGCAGGTGGGCTTCCTGGCCCCGCTGCTGCTCGTGGTGATCCGGACCTTCCAGGGCATGATCTCCGGCGGCGAGTACGTGGGCGCCGTCGCGTTCATCGTGGAGTGGGCGAAGCCGAACCAGCGCGCCTACTACACCTCTTACGCCTCGAACAGCTGCTTCCTCGGCATCCTCTGCGGCGCCGACGTCGCCGCGCTGGTCAGCACCCTGTTCGAGCAGCCGCAGCTGGAGTCGTGGGGCTGGCGGCTCCCGTTCCTCGCGGTGCTGCCGCTGTCGCTGGTCGGCCTGTGGCTGCGCAGCCGCATCGAGGAGACCCCGGAGTTCATGCGCGAGACCAACGGCGGCACCGACATCGTGCGGTCCCCGGTCCGCGAGGCGCTCCGTGAGCAGTGGCAGGCGATCCTGGTGTTCTGCGGCGCCTCGATCATGCTGGCGATCCTGTCCTACACCTGGGTGACCTACTACCCGGAGTACCTGGTCAGCGAACTCGGGCTGAGCCGTTCGCAGGCGCTGCTGTCGAACCTGATCTCGGTCGCGGTGCTGATGCCGCTGCTGCCGCTGGCCGGGAAGCTGTCCGACCGGATCGGCCGCAAGCCGATGCTGATCAGCGGCGCGGTCTGCTGCATCGCGCTGGTGCCACTGGCCTTCGCGATCGGCGAGCTGGGCGGTTTCGGCGCGGCTGTCGGCAGCCAGCTCGTCTACATCATCCCGGAGTTCTTCCTGACCGGGATCGTGACGACCTGTTCGGCGGAGCTGTTCGCCACCCGCACCCGGTTCAGCGCGAGCGCCATCGCCTACAACAGCTCGTTCTCGGTGTTCATGGGCGTGACGCCGTTCGTCGCGGCGCTGCTGGTGAACCGGTTCGGCACGATCTACGCGGTCTGGGCGTACTTGGCGGTGGCCGCCGTGCTGGCACTGGTCGTGATCACGGTGTTCATGAAGGAGACCTACCGCTCGGAGCTCAGCGCGAACAAGTTCGCCTGACCGGAACCCGATGGTGCGCGGCCCCCCCGCGCCGTCCGGCGCCCCGTTCGGTCACCCGGGAGGGGCGTGGGTGCCCCGGCGCACCAGTTCCGGCTGGAAGGCGACCTGACGGGCGGTTTCGCGCACGTCCCCGGTGAGGCGTTCGACGAGCAGGCGGGCCGCGGCGCGCGCCATCTTGGGCAGGTCGTAGCGGACGGTGGTGAGTGCGAACGCCTCCCAGGACGCCATCGGCAGGTCGTCGAAGCCGATCAGCGTGAGGTCCTCGGGGATGCGCAGGCCTGCGCGCAGCGCCGCGTTGTACGCACCGATCGCCACCACGTCGTTGCCGCAGAACACGGCGGTGAGATCCGGGTCGGCGGCCAGCAGTTCGGGGAGCCCGTGGTAGCCGGTGTCGAAGTCGTAGGGACCGCGCCGGATCCTGCTCGCGGGCAGCGCGATGCCCGCGTCGGCGAGCCCGGCGACGAAGCCCTGCTCGCGCTCGCGTCCGGTGCTGGTGGCGGTGACGCCGCCGAGCAGGGCGACGCGGGTGTGCCCGAGCGCGGCGAGCTCGTCGGCGACGAGCCTGCCGCCGAGCTCGTTGTCGACGACCGCCGAGTCGCCGTCGCGTCCGCCGACGCGGTTGAGGAACACGAACGGCACCTGCTTGCGCCGCAACGCGTCCGGCAGCCCGGAACCGCTGGTGGCGGTGGTGAGCACGGCGCCGTCGATGGAGTGGTCGAGCAGCTGCTCGGCGGCGAGCGCTTCGTCGGAGCGCTCGGTCAGCAGCATCATCCGGTAGCCGCGCTGCTCCAGCTCGTCGTGCAGCGGGCCGACGAGGTACGGGTAGAACGGGTTGGCCAGGTCGCTGACCAGCACGCCGATCCGGCGGGTGGTGTGCGTGGAGAGGCTGCGTCCGGCCGCGCTCGGCACGTAGTTGAGCGCGTCCGCCGCGTGCCGGACGCGTTCCCGCGTCGCCACCGACACCCGCGGGTCGCCGCGCAGCGCGCGCGAGACGGTCGCCTGGGACACCCCGGCGAACCTCGCGACGTCATGACTCGTGATCGACATTCGACCTCCCGGTATACGGATTCTAGCCGGGCCCTCCCCGCGAGATCCGGATGGATCCAGCACGCGGGACCGCACCGCGGACCATTGACCACCACCGGGCCCGGTGCTCTAATGCATACGTAGTCACAACCGCGGAGGTGCACGGATGCAGCAGGTACGGGTGAACGAAGCGGAGATCGCGCGCAGGACCATCCGGCGCACCGATTTCGTGTCGTGCGACCAGGCGTTCATCGACTGCCGCACGCCCGGATCGGAGCGCAAGGAGAACTACGCGATGATCGGGCCGGGGGTGTCGCAGAACTCCGAGCAGGTCATCAACCTCCGGGAGCCGCACGGCTACAACATCGGCGCGGCCGCGATGCCGCACGACGTCACGAACAACCTGCACCTGCACTTCACCGCCGAGGTGTTCCTGTGCTTCCGCGGCGAGTTCCTGCTGCGCTGGGGCGCCGACGGGAACGAGGGCGAGCTGGTGCTGCGGGAGGGCGACATCGCCTCCATCCCCACCTGGATCTTCCGCGGCTTCACCAACATCGGCCCGGACGACGGCTGGCTGTTCACCTCGCTGGGCCACGACGACACCGGCGGCATCATCTGGGGCCCGACCGTGCTGCGGGACGCCGCCGGGTACGGCCTGCACCTCACCGAGGACGGCAGGCTCATCGACACGGTCGCCGGGGACGAGCCGCCGGAGGACGTGGAGCTGGTGCGCCCGATGGCGGAGTCCGACATCGCGCGGCTGCGCTCCTTCTCCGTCGAGAAGATGCGGCGCCGCGTGGTGACGCAGGAGGACCTGGAGTGGTGCTCCACGCCGTTCCTCGGCTCGCACGTCACCGGCGGCGGCGCGGAGCTGGCGCTGGTGGTCGGCTTCGGCATGACCGAGGACCTCGACCAGGAGCCGCGGATCCACAACCCGCACGGCCACAACATCGCGTGGCTGCGCGCGGAACCGGGCGCCGGCGTGCCCGGGCACCGCATCGAGGAGACGCAGGTGCTCATGGTCAAGGAAGGCCTCTGGGAGGTCACCGTCAACGACCACGAGCCGGTCGTGGTGGAGCTCGGCGAGTGGGACATGTTGTCGGTCCCGCCGGGCGCGTGGCGCGGCATCCGCAACGTCGGCGAGGACTCCGGCAAGCTGGTCGTGATCAATTCCGGGGACGGGCGGGTGCGCCTGGACTGGGACGAGGAGGTCGTCAAGGCCGCCGCGGACGCCGGGTACTCGATCGACCACAACGGTTACGTGGCCCCGTACGCGCTGGTGCCGCGGTCCCGTGGCTGAGCAGGTGGTGCTGCTGCCCGGCATGCTCTGCGACGCCGGGCTGTGGTCCGCGATCGAGTCCGAAGTGGACGCACCGGTGCTGCACCCGGCACCGGAGGCGTCGAGCATCACCGGCATGGCCGAGCAGGTGTTGTCCGCTGTGGACGGTCCGTTCGTGCTGGCGGGCCTGAGCCTGGGCGCGATCGTCGGGTTCGAGGTGGCGCGGCTGGCGCCGGAGCGGATCGCCGGGTTCGCCGCGCTGGCCACCAACGCGGCGGCCCCCCGGCCGGAGCAGCACCAGGCGTGGTGGCGGCAGGCGCAGCGCACGCAGGCGGGTGATTTCCCGGCGGTGGTCGAGGAGATCCTGCCCGCGATGTTCGCGGAGCCGCCACCACCGGAGTTCGCCCGCGCGTTCCGCGAGATGGCCGCGCGGGTCGGGCCGCGCCGGTTCCTCACCCAGCTCGCCGCGCAGGCCACCCGCGCCGACGCGCACGAGGTGCTGCCCGCCATCACCGCTCCGGCGCTGGTGGCGTGCGGTTCCGCCGATGCGCTGTGCCCGCCGGAGTTCCACCGCGCGATCGCCGCGCGGCTGCCCGACGCCGAACTGCACGAGGTGCCCGGGGCGGGGCACCTGCTGCCGATCGAAGCCCCCGAGGTCACCGCCGAGCTGCTGAACCGGCTGCTGCGGCGGTGCCGAGCCACGAACGAGGAGAACGACGTTGCCCGAAGTGCTGAAGCAGCCGGCGCCGAAGCAGGCGGCCACCGACGACTCCGCCTTGCGGGATCGGGTCCGCGCGATCATCGAGGACGTCCGCACCCGCGGTGACGCCGCGGTGCGCGAGTACTCGGAGCGCTTCGACGGCTGGAGCCCGGAGTCGTTCCGCCTCGCCCCCGAGGAGGTCGACCGGATCGTCGCGACCGTGCCCGAGCAGGTGCTCGACGACATCCGGTTCGTGCAGGAACAGGTGCGCGGTTTCGCCCGCCACCAGCGGGAATCGCTGCACGACATCGAAGTGGAGACGCTGCCCGGCGTGCGGCTGGGCCACCGGCACGTGCCGGTCGGCGCGGTCGGCGCGTACGTGCCCGGCGGGCGCTACCCGCTGACCGCCTCCGCGCACATGACGATCGTGACCGCGAAGGTCGCCGGGGTGCCGCGCGTCGTCGCCTGCACGCCGCCGATCCGCGGCGAGGTCCCGGCCGCGACGGTCGCCGCGATGCACCTGGCGGGCGCGGACGAGATCCACCTGCTCGGCGGGGTGCAGGCGGTGGCGGCGATGGCCACCGGCACCGCATCGGTGAGCTCGGTGGACCTGCTGGCCGGGCCGGGCAACGCCTACGTGGCGGAGGCGAAGCGGCAGCTGTTCGGCGAGGTCGGCATCGACCTGTTCGCCGGGCCGACGGAGATCCTGGTCATCGCCGACGAGCACGCCGATCCGTTCGTGGTGGCGGTGGACCTGCTCTCGCAGGCCGAGCACGGCCCGGACTCCCCCGCCGTGCTGATCACCACGTCGCGGGAGCTGGCCGTCGAGGTGCTCGGGCACGTGGAGGCACTGCTGCCGGGGATGCCGACCGCGGACTTCGCCGGTCCCGCCTGGCGCGACCACGGCGAGGTCGTGGTGGTCGACTCGATCGACGAGGCCTTCGCGCTCGCCGACACCTACGCCAGCGAGCACGTCGAGGTGCTCACCGAGCAGCCGCGGCTGGCGCTGGAGCGGATGCGCGACTACGGGGCGCTGTTCCTCGGGGAGGGCACCTGCGTGTCCTACGGCGACAAGGTGATCGGCACCAACCACGTGCTGCCCACCAAGGGCGCCGCCCGCTACACCGGCGGCCTGTGGGTCGGGAAGTACCTGAAGACGGTGACCTACCAGGAGGTGACCGATCCGGCGGCGAGCGCGCGGCTCGGCGAGGTGTGCGGGCGTGCGGCCCGCGTCGAGCTGTTCGAGGGCCACGCCCGCTCCGGCGACGTGCGGGCCGCGAAGTTCGGCGACGCGACCCCGGAGTGGGCCGACCATGCCCGCGCCTGAGCTGGCGGGCCGCACCGCGCTGATCACCGGCGGCGGCAACGGGCTGGGCCGGGCGATGTGCCGGGCGTTGTCCGCGGCGGGCGCCCGGGTGATCGCGGTCGGCCGCACCCGCGAGTCGCTGGCGGAGACCGTGTCGGGGCTGCCGGGAGCGGGCCGGGCGGAGACCTGCGACGTCGCCGACCCGGATTCGGTGGCGGCGCTGGCGGAACTGCTCGCCGACGAGGAGGTCTCGATCCTGGTGAACAACGCCGGGATCGCCGGTCCGGTCGCCCCGCTCACCGAGGTGGAACCCGCCGAGTGGGACGAGGTGTTCGCCGCGAACGTGCGCGGCACCTACCTGGTGTGCCGCGCGTTCCTGCCCGCGATGACCGCGCGCGGGGCCGGGGACGTCGTCAACGTGGCCTCGGTGTCCGGGAAGCGGCCGCTGGCCCGCAGAACTCCGTACTGCGCCTCGAAGATGGCGGTGCTCGGGTTGACCACCACGCTGGCGGCCGAGGTCGGGCCGCTCGGGGTGGCGGTGAACTCGCTGTCGCCCGGACCGGTGGACGGGCCGCGGATGGCGCGCAACTTCCGGCTGGAGGCCGAGCGGACCGGCAGCACCGTCGAGCAGGCCGAGGCGGAGTTCGTCTCGCGCGCCGCGCTCGGCCGGATGGTCACCGAGGACGAGGTGGGCGCGGCGCTGGTGGCGATGCTGCGGATGCCGGGGCTGTGCGCCGCGGACGTGGACCTCTCGGCGGGGATGGTGGGCCGGTGAAGCTGAAGTCGAGGTTGCGCGCGGGCGAGCGCCTGCGCGGCGGAATCCTGCGGCTGCCCGCCGAGATGCTGGTGGAGCTGTCCGGCATCGCCGAGCTGGACTACGTGCTCGTGGACTGCGAGCACGGCCCGGACGACCTGGTGGCGTTGCAGCAGCACCTCGCGCTCGCGCAGGCGCACGGCCTCCCGGTGCTGGTGCGCGTCGGGCGGGCCGATCCGAACCAGGTGCTGCGGATCCTCGACCTCGGTGCCGAGGGAATCGTGGTGCCGCACGTGGAATCCGCGCGGGAGGCGGAAGAAGTGGTGCGCTCGGCGCACTACCCGCCGCGCGGTGATCGCGGGTTCGCGACCTACAGCCGGGCGGGCCGGTTCGGCGCCGTTTCGGCGGCGGAGCACCTGGCGGCCGCGCAGGACGTGCTGGTGATCGCGATGGTGGAGACCGGTCCCGGCGTGGAGAACGCGGCCGAGATCGCCGCGGTGGACGGGGTCGACGGCGTGTGGGTAGGACCGGCGGATCTCGCGGTGTCGCTCGGAGTTCCGCCCGGGGACGCCGCCGTGCACCGGGCGAAGGCCGAGGTGCACCGGCAGGCCAGGGCGGCCGGGGCGGCGGTGATGAGCATCGTCTCCAGCGCCGAGGCGGGCGCGGCCGAGGACGCCGACTTCGTCGTCTACAACCTCGCCCACATCCTGCTGAACACCTTCCGCGAGCTGTGAGCCCGCGAACGCGCGAAACCCCGGAGAGCACAGGGCTTTCCGGGGTTCCGCGCCGTGCTGCTAGCCGTCGAAACGACCTGACCTGATCGCCGACAGGAAAGCGACCATCGCCGTGGGAGTCGTCTCCAGCACCGGCGAGGCATCGCCCAGCTTGCTGTCCCGCACCAAAGCGCCACCAGGCACGTTGGTAGCCACCTCTACGCAGTTGTTCGCCTGACCGCTGCGGCTCGACTTCCGCCACTCTGCTGGTGTGCTCATGTCCCGCTCCTCGTCTGCGAACGCCCATCCCTGCCAGGAGATCACCCTCGGAGGAGCTTATCCGCCATAGCTGCTCGACTTGATCGATAAGATAAACAACGACCATTGCAAAGAGTCGAGAACCAGATGGCCAGCCGTTCGATTTTTAGTGTCACGCACGGCGACGCCATCAGCGATCCAACCCACTTCAACGCAATTCGTCTGCGCACTGCTGTAGCTCGATTTGCGCCATCCGCAAGATCCAGAATTTTCATTCATACAGACTTCTCCATTTCCCCGATCACGTCCAGAATGAGACGCTTTGACCGCTCCGGGCTCATCGCCGCTTGTCGCACCGTTTCCACGGCGCTCACGTAGGCATCGACATCTTCGGCTTCGTGGAAGAACAGGGCGGATCGGCGGTTCTCCAGGTGAACGATCGGCCGCTCGTTCGGCAGGTCGATCAAGAGAAATGGACCCTCCAGCGCTGGCGACCATCCAGAAGCCGCAGGTATGACCTGGATGGTCACGTTCGGCCTGGCACCGAAGTCCACAAGATGGCGAAGCTGGTCAGCAACAACTTGCTCACCACCGATCAGTTGACGGATCGCGGCTTCGCCGATCAAAGCGAGCAGGCTGGCAGGATTTCGGCGCATCAACGCTTCGCGGCGGCCAACTCGCACCAGAACACGAGTCTCGATCTCGGCAGGCGGTACGCTGGCCGCGACCATGATTGCGCGCGCGTAATCCGACGTCTGGAGCAGGCCGGGAATCAACAATGGAGCCACGTCCGTGATGTGACTCGCCGCGCGCTCGAAATCAAGCAAGGCCGCCAACTGACGCTCTCGGTCACCGCTGTGAACGGACAACCACTGAGCAGCATCGGTACCGCGCGCCATTTCCAGCAATTCGGAACGCTCGGAACCACCGATACCGGTAGCGGCAAGAATCGACGCCACATCCTCTGGTTGCGGCGAACGCGCGCCTGTTTCCCAGCGCGATATCGCGCTGTGCGACAACCCGAGCTGTTCAGCGAGGCCGCGGACCGTGAAACCCGCAGTCTTGCGCGCGTCACGAAGTCGTGAGCCAAGAGCCTTCGCCTTGGGCGTGCCACTGGTGCCAGCCATGCACCAAGCATAGAACGGGTGCACCCCAGCTCAGGCGCCCCCCATTCAGGGCATTGCCGCCGTGGTGCCATTGGTGCCGGCGTTCTGTCACCTGGCACCGCCAAGGTGGCGCATGACGGCTCAAGCTCACGTCGACGTCGACCCGCTGGTGCTGGCGTGAAGTTCTGATTCGACTTTGGGAGGTGATCGGTGATGGTGGTGCGGGTGTGGGCTGCTTCGTGGGGTCCGGTCGATACGCGGTGGCACGTGGTGCGCCGGGACGGCGGGGGCGCGCTGCCCTCGGTGTGCGGGGCCTGGGTGTACGGGCCGGTGTTCCTCCGGCGGACGGCGTGCCCGCAGGGCGTCGCGGACCGGGAGGTGTGCCCGGTGTGCGCGCTGCGGGTGGAGGTGGCGGTGCCGCGCGCGGCGGGATTGTTCGCCTGTCGGCCTGATCCGATCGCGCCCGTGGACGGAATCGTGGGCTCGGGCGTGCTGCCGGAACCGGTGGTGTGGCCGACGGCGGATCCGGACTCCCCGGTGCGGAAGCGCGGTCGGCACGGGAGGCAGCGGTTGGCCTGCCTGGGCCTCGGACGGATCGCCGCATGAGCGCGGGATCCCGCGGGCTGCGCTTCTGGCGCCCGGCCGGCGACGGGGTGCGCCACGCGTTCCGCGCCAGGCGCTACGAAGGTCAGGCCGAGGACGTCTCGGTGTGCGGGGTGACCTGCGCGCTGTCCCAGGAGTTGTCGGAGACGGATTGGTGCACGGCACCGACGTGCCCGTCCTGCAACGGAATTCTCCGCGCGGAGCAGGACGAGCGGACGGCCGCGCGCGACGCGAACACCGATCAGCGATGAACGGCTGACCACGACTTCCCGAACCCCGCCCGCGATGCCTGTCCCCGACCAGGCGCGGGCCGGGAGCTCGGCCGGGTTC
The DNA here is from genome assembly GCF_020176785.1 of Saccharopolyspora sp. 6V. Classification (NCBI taxonomy): domain Bacteria; kingdom Bacillati; phylum Actinomycetota; class Actinomycetes; order Pseudonocardiales; family Pseudonocardiaceae; genus Saccharopolyspora; species Saccharopolyspora sp. 6V. The sequence goes on from NZ_JAIUKB010000019.1 coordinate 64,412, forward strand.
CCGCGCACCTCCCGTGCGCACCGAGTGCGCGGGACCCGGTCGGGCCTGGCGCCTCCCGGTCGAACGGCCCTCCCCGCCGTTCCCGGGGGTGCGTCGGGATGAGACCCGGTCGGGACGGACAACGCCCCGTCCGGATCGCGGTGCGCGCCTGCGGATGCGACCTCAGTACAACTCGGGCCTGCGGTCGGTGAGCAGGTCGGCGTGCGCGGTGCGCCGCTTGGTGCGGGAGGCCGTGAGGTCGAGGTCGGCCACCGCGCAGCCGGACTCGTCGGCTTCGGCGCGCACCCAGCCCTCGTGGTCGATGACGGCGGAGCCCTCGGTCCAGCGGGTGCCGCGTTCGGTTCCGCTCCGGTCGCAACAGGCGATGGCGAGGCCGTTGACCCGGGCCGCCGCCATCGCGATGACGACCTCCGGGGGCCGCTCCCCCGCCGGGCGCGGGACCAGCGGCCAGTTCGTCGGCACCGCCAGCAGGTCCGCGCCCGCCAGCGCGAGTTTCCGCGTCAGCTCGGGGAATTCGAGGTCGTAGCAGATCAGCACGCCGATGCGGCCCCGGCTGGTGTCCAGCACCGGCGGTGCCGCCGAACCGGGGGTGAACAGCAGCTTCTCCTCGTCCCACAGGTGGGTCTTGCGGTACACGGCGACGAGCTCCCCGCGGTCGAGCACCGCCGCGCTGTTGTGCAGTTCCCCGCCCTCGCCGCGTTCGCAGAACCCGCCCACCACCACCGATTCCGGGGCCGCGCGGCCCCATTCCGCGAACAGCGGGTCGTCGGGGGTGAGCGCCACCGACGCCGCTTCGGCCACCGAGCTCAGCCGGTAGCCGGACGTCACCAGTTCCGGCAGCACGATCACGTCGGCCCCGCGCGCGGCGGCCCCGCGCACGGCCGACACCGACAAACCGTCCCGGCCCGCGGCTGTTCACAGCTTTCGCCACCTGCGGGCGACCTGCGCGCTGCTCAGCCGTTCAGGGGCAGATCCACAGCGGACTAGCGGGTTCCGGTGGCGGCGCGGGCGCGGGGGGTGGAGGTCCGCCTGGCGGTCGCGGGGCGGCGCTTCGGGGTGTTCTTCCCGGTGGTTCCGGTGCGGCGCTTGCGGGAGCGGGTCCGCTTCGCCGGGACCCCGGCGTAGGTGACGCCGAGCAGCAGGGCCTGCAGCACGGCGGCCAGCAGCACACCACCCCACAGCGCCGGGCCGGACAACTGCACGAACACCAGCGAAGTCGGCGCGGTGACCAGGAATCCCCACATGCCGACCAGGCTGTTGCCGGTGTGGTCGAACAGCAGCACGTCCAGCGCGATCCACGCCCACACCACCGCGACCAGCGCCAAGTAGCCCAGCCCCGCCGGGTTGAACAGGTACCGGTGGAGGGCTGCGGTGGCCGGGGTGCGCCGTGGGCCGTGCATGGGGTGAGCCTCCCAGAGAAGTCGATCAAGTGCTTCGATCTTCACTATCCCGGCGTGGCGGCCCCGTCCGCATGAGCAGTTCTACCCATCCGGCCCCGGCGTTCGGCCGAACCCGGTCAGCGGCGCAGCAGCGCCACCACGAACTCGGAGTCGGACGTGAACGGTCGCACGTCCCAAGTGGACAGCGCCAGGTCCACCTCCAGGCCCGCGGCGGCCACGTCGGCGAAGAACTCGTCGAACCCGTAGCCGCGGCCAGCGCCGAACCCGGCGGCCACCCGGCCCTCCGGGGCCAGGTGCGCGCGGAAGCGCCGCAGCACCTCGCGGCGGGTGGCGGGGGCGAGGAACGCCAGCACGTTCCCGGCGCACACGATCGCGTCGAACGGTTCGTCGATCCCCCGCGCGGGCAGGTCCAGCTCGGCGAGGTCCGCGACGAGCCAGCGCGGTCCCGGGTGGTCCTGCTCGGCGGCCGCGATCAACGTCGGATCCACGTCGACGCCGACGACCCGGTGCCCGGCGGCCGCCAGCGCGGCTCCGACCCGGCCCGGCCCGCAGCCCGCGTCGAGGACGCGCGCGCCGCGCGGCACCATCGCGTCCACCAGCCTGGCTTCGCCCGCCAGGTCGTCACCCGCCCGGGCGAGCCCGCGCATCTGCTCGACGTACCAGTCCGAGTGCCCGGGGTCCGCGGCGACCTTCTGCATCCAGAGACTCTGCTCGACCATGCCCCCATCCTGCCGCGCCCGGGATGCGAAGCTCGATCCGCACCCGAGGCAGCACCGGGAGACGAGGGATGACGCTGGACGACGACGGACTCCGGTTCGACGACCACCGCTGGGTCGCGCACGTGCTGGTGGCACGCGCGGGGCGCTACCTGGTGCTCAAGCGCGGCGCGGACCGCTACCTCGGTGGCCGGTGGGACCTGCCCGGTGGCACCGTCGAACCGGGCGAGGACCTGCGCGCCGCGGCCGAACGCGAAGCCGCCGAGGAAGCCGGGCTGGTCGTCCGAGCCACCGATGAGCTGGCCCGGTTCAGCAACGCCGACACGCGCGGCAGGCCGATCTGCTACCACACCGTCACCTTCCTCGGCGCCGAAGCGGATCCCGAGGCGGAGGTGGTCACCTCGCCGGAAGAGCACGACGAGCACCGCTGGCTCACCCTGGAGGAGACGCTGCGGCTCGACCTGGTGTGGCACGTGCGCCGCGCCTTCGACGCCCTCGCCGACCGGTGACCGCCCCGTCCGCCACCCCGCAGGAGGTATCGCACCCGTGAAAACCCGAGTCGACCGCGCATGCCTCGTGGTGCTGCTGCTGGTGGGGGCGAGCACCGGGTTCTGGGCCTTCGTCGCGCCGGAGTCCTGGCACGCCTCGTTCCCGGGTTTCGGCCTGGACTGGCTGCCGCGGCTGGGCCCGTACAACGAGCACCTGACGCGGGACACCGGCGCGATGTTCCTCGCGCTGGCGACGCTCAGCAGTGCGGCGCTGCGGCGGGTCGACGACGTGGTGCTCACCCGGGCCGCCGGTGCGGCGTGGCTGGTGTTCAACGCGCTGCACTTCGGCTTCCACAGCACGATGCTGCACATGTACGGCCTGCTCGACCAGGTGCTGAGCATGGGCAGCCTCGGCCTGGTCACCGGCCTGGCGCTCGTCCTGGTCCTGCCCGGCCGGGCGAGCGGTCAGGGGGCGTCGCGGTAGGCGGTGCCGGCGGCGTTGGGTTCGGCACCGTCGTAGAGGCCGGTGGGGCTGGTGCCGGTGGAGAGGGTGAACCAGGCGTAGCGCTCCACGAACGGCAGCCCGTCCAGCATGGCGGCGGAGTCGCGCACGAAGTCCGCCTGCTGCTGCTCGTCCGGGTAGCGCGGAGCGTCCCCGGAGAAGTCGATGAGCGCGTACTCGGTGACCCACACCGGTTTCCCGTAGCGGTCGTGGACGGCCTGCACGTAGTCGCGGAGCTGATCGGTGGCCTGCGGCGAGAAGTCGCCGCCGTACCAGTGCAGCGGGATGAAGTCGACGCGCAGCCCGCGTTCCTCGGCGCCGCGCAGGAACCGGTCGAGCCAGCCGTCGTCCTGGTCGGCTCCGGTGGCGACGGCGGGCGCGCTCAGCCGCATCCCGGTCTCCTCCAGCTGCGGCCACAGGTCGAGGGCCTGCTCGACGGTCATCCCGGCCTGCTCGTCGAAGTCCGGTTCGTTGAAGGTGAGCAGCGTCGACCCGGACTCCTTCGCCGCGTCCAGGTCCTGCGGGTTCACCGAGTCGGCGCCCCAGATCATCGGCACGAACTCGGCGCCGTCGGGCGCGGTGACGCCCTGCGGGTCGGCGGCCCAGCCGTAGAACCAGTCGGCGCCGACGTCGCGCAGCGCCGCGTCCACCCCGTCGCCGGGGTTGACGCTGACGCCCTTGCCGCCGGCGTCGTCGGCTCCGGCGGTCGCGGGGACGAGCAGCAGGGCCGCGGCCGCGGTCACCGCGGCCCACCACGTCCGGCGCGGGAACGTCCTGATCATCGATTCCTCCTGGCGTCGCCGCAGTTCCCGCCCGCGCGGCGGACGCGGCCGGGACGTCGGGATCATCGTAGGGCGCCGCCACGCGTTCCGATCCCCTTTGAATTTCCCGGTTTTCTCGTCGGTGGACCGCGCGTTCGGCGGTACCGCAACGGGTTCCGGGCGTGCCGTCCGCCGCTGCGGGCGCGGCTCGACCACCCTGGCTCGACGCGGTGACGCCGGAACCGGCCGGACCGGACGAAGCGGGCACGACGGGCGGCCGCGCCACGCCCTACCGCGTCCACCTGGTGAAACGCGAGTCCGGCTCAGCATTCCCATGCAGTGGGAGATCGACGCGCAGGGTCACCACTGACGACCGTCCGCATCGGACGAGCTCCACATCGGGTGAGGTGCGCGGCAGATCCTGTGCGCAGCGTCACCGAATCGGCGGGGACCGGTCGCACGGGCCCACCCCCGCCGCCGGGCCGCCCGAACGGCAGGACCATGCTCGTTCCCGTGCCCCAACACCGAAACACCCGACAGGAGGTCGACGACGTGTCGCCAAGCCCGGTGCGCGCCGCGGACGTGGACGCCGCGGCCCAGCGGTTCAGCACGACGATCCCCCCGACCCCGCTGCAGCACAACGAACGGCTCTCCACCCGGCACGGGCTCGACGTGCGGCTCAAGCGGGAGGACCTCACGCCGGTGCGGTCCTACAAGGTGCGCGGGGCGTACAACTTCATCAGCCAGCTCTCCGCGGAGCAGCGCGAGCGCGGCGTCGTGTGCGCCAGCGCGGGCAACCACGCGCAGGGCGTGGCGTTCGCCTGCGAGTCGCTCGGCGTCGCCGCCCGCGTGTACCTGCCCCGCACCACGCCGCGGCAGAAGCGGCAGCGGGTGGCGCGCTTCGGCGGCAGCCACGTCGAGGTCATCGTGCTCGGCGACACCTACGACGACGCCGACGCCGCGGCCCGCGCCGACGCCGCCGACAGCGGCATGACGCTCATCCCCGCGTTCGACGACCCGCGCACCATCGCCGGGCAGGGCACCGTGATCCGCGAGGTCGTCCAGCAGCTCGGCAAGGCCCCCGACGCGGTGGTGGTGCCCGTCGGCGGCGGCGGGCTGCTCGCCGGAACCCTCACCTGGCTGCGGGAGAACCACCCGCAGGTGCGGGTGATCGGCGCGGAACCGCAGGGCGCGGCGAGCATGGCGCTCGCGCTCGACCGCGGCGAACCGTCCCCCGTGGACGATCTGGATCCGTTCGTGGACGGCGCCGCGGTGCGCGTCGTCGGCCGCAACCCGCACGCCATCGCCGCGCTGGACCCGCCGGACCTGGTGGCGGTGCCGGAAGGGCAGATCTGCGTCGAGATCCTCGACCTGTACCAGTCGGACGGCATCATCAGCGAGCCCGCGGGCGCGCTGTCCCCCGCCGCGCTCGCCCAGGACCTCGGGCTGGTGCCGGGCTCGACGGTGGTGTCGCTGATCTCCGGCGGCAACAACGACGTGAGCCGGTACGCGGAGATCGTGGAGCGGGCGCTGGTGTTCGAGGGGCGCAAGCACTACTTCCTCGTCGAGTTCCCGCAGGAACCCGGTGCGCTGCGCCGGTTCCTCGACGACGTGCTCGGCCCGGACGACGACATCGCGCTGTTCGAGTACGTCAAGCGCAACAACCGGGAGACCGGCCCCGCCCTGGTCGGGCTCGAACTCGGCGCCCCCGAGAACCTGGACCCGATCCTCAAGCGGATGGAAGCGATCCCGCACCGCATCCAGCAGGTCCCGCCGGACAGCCCGCTGTTCCACTTCCTGGTGTGAGTTCGCCGGGGTGAACGGCCCACCACGGGCCGGTGGGCCGTTCACCTGGCGGCTAGGGGTGTTGCAGGACGTCCATGATGCGACCGACGTAGTCGTCGTGGTCGGCCTGGAGGCAGGCGCGCTGGGCGTGCTTGCCGTTGCAGCCCTCGCCCCAGCCGCTGCCGTCGCCGTAGCCGAGGAAGTCGTGCGGGATGCCGGCCGCCGCGAGGTTCGCCGCGGTGACGACGGCGGTCTCCCGCACCCGGTTCTCCGCGATGGCCAGGACCGGATCGTCCAGCAGGTTCCCGCCGTTGCCCGCGTAGATCGCGACGCCCATGCCGCGCAGGGCGTCGACGTGCTGCGCGGGGCTCTGCGCGTTCCAGATGCCGTCGTTCGGCCACACCGGTGAGCCGAAGATCGCGTCCGGCGGGTCGAGCGGCGTGCCCGCGCCGTCCCACCGCGTCGAGGCGGTGACGGCGGCGCGGATCTCCGGGTTCAGCAGGTCGAGGTCCCCGGAGAAGCTGCCGACGTAGCGGAACAGGTCGGGCCGGTGCTCGGCGTAGTGGAACGCGCCGAAGCCGCCCATCGAGTGCCCGGAGATCGCGCGGCCCTCGCGGGTGGCGATGGTGGCGAGGTTGTCGTCGATCAGCGGGATCAGCTGGTCGAGGTGGAAGGTCTCCCAGTTCTGCACGCCGGAGCTCCCCGGCGCCACCCAGTTGGTGTACCAGCCGCGTCCGCCGCCGTCGGGCTCCACGGCGATCAGCGGGACTCCCGCGGTGGCCGCCTCGGTGATCTCCATGTTCTGCACGGCGTTCGGGTACTCCGGCGAGCCGTGCAGCGTGTAGTGCACGGGATAGCGGGTGGTGCCGTCGTAGCCGTCGGGCAGCGTCACCATGACGACGTGCTCACCGGAGACCTGGCCCGGCAGCACCGGGTGCTCCGGCACCTGGTCGGTGCGCACGGTGATGGTGAACGTCCGCGCGCTGTGCCATTCCGGCTGCCCGACGACGGTGATCCCGTGCCCGTCGGCGAAGTGCGGCGGTGCGGGTTCGGCGATCGCCGCCGGTCCGGTCAGCCCGGCGGTGGCGGTGAGGGCGATCAGCGCGGCGGCCCAGCGGCGCGGCGCGGTCCGGTGTTCGGTTCGCATCAGGTTCCCCCGGATGAGGTCGACCCGCCTCCCCTGACGGGTGCCGTGCTGAGCGAACCAAGGCCGGGTGGCCGGGTTCCAGCGGCCAGTCGGGTGATCGCGGCGGCAACATTCCGCACCTGTGCGCGAACTTCCGCCTTTTTCGGCATATGCCAGAGAGTTTTCGGGTGATCCGGTCGCAGCGCGGCCGTGTTCAGCGACCCCGAGTTGTGGGACCTTGTCCTTCCGGGGCGGGCGGGGCCGCCCTCCGGGGAGGTCGTGGGGATGTCGGGTTCTGACGAGCGATCCTGCCCACCTGCCGGCCGGGTGGACAACACCGTCAACATCGCGCCGGGTGCCCGGGTGCGCACCGTGGTCCAGGGCGGGGTCCTGCACGGCGACCTGATCGGGAACGCCGGGCGCACCGCGCTCGACGAGCCGCTGCGCGTGCTCGCGCGGGAGGTGCGCACCCGCTGGAAGCGGGAGGAGGCGCGGGTGCTGCGCGAGCACGAGGCGCTGCCGGTGCGGTGGGAGGCGGCACCGGACCGGCTGAGCGGCCACTGGCACGGCGACCGGGCGGACGCCCCGATCGACCTCTCCGGCGTGTTCGACGAGGAGGCGAACGGGATCCTGCTGACCTACGGCGCGCTGCCGTGGGGACGGCTCGTGGTGCTGGGGCCCGCCGGGTCCGGGAAGACGGTGCTCACCGTCGACTTCGTGCTGCGGGTGCTGGCGGAGCGGCAGCGGGGCGGCCGGCGGGCCGGCGGCCCGGTGCCGGTCCGCTTCGACCTCGGGGCCTGGGACCCGAGCGCGATCGGCCTCCGGAACTGGCTGATCGAGCGGCTCGCGCACGACTACCCGCAGCCGGGCGGCAGGCGGACGGCCGCCGACCTGGTCGATTCCGAGCTGATCCTGCCCGTGCTCGACGGTTTCGACGAGATCGCCGAACCCCGGCGCGGCACCGGGCTGCGCGCGATCAGCAGGCACGAGGGGCCGTTGCTGATGACCAGCCGCGAAGCGGAGTACGCCGCCCTGGTGGACAAGACCGGCCCGGTGAAGCGGTCCGCCGCGATCCGGCTCGTCGAACTGGACGAGGCGGGCCTGATCGAGCACCTGGCGCGCGGCGGGGTCGAGTCGGGGCGCCGCTGGCGTTCGGTGCTGCGGGGCTCACCGGCGGATCCGGACGGCGCGGCGTCCCGCGACCTGCTGCAGGTGCTGCGGAACCCGCTGATGGCGTCGCTGGCCCGCACCGCGTACCGGGAGGACGACGCCCGCCCGGCGGAACTGCTCGACCGGGACCGGTTCCCGACGCAGGAGCGGTTGAAGGACCACCTGCTGCAGAAGTACGTCCCCACCGTCTACGACGACGAGCTCGCCGACACCCGGCCGATCGAGATGCGGTGGCCGTGGACGCAGGAGCAGGTGCAGCCCTGGTTCCGGCACCTCGCCACGCACCTCGTGCGGCGCGACCTGCGCCCCCGCTCCCGGCCGAGATCGCCCGGTCCCGCCCAGGACCTCGCCTGGTGGAAGATCGCCGACGACCTGCCCCGGCGCACCCGGATGCTGGTGGTCGCGCTGGTCACCGGCGCGGTGGTGGGGGTGGTGGTGTTCCTCGGGCACTCGGCGCTGTTCGTGGCCGGGGGCAACGGCGTGCCGGCGAGCCTGGTGGCGGGCGCCGCGAACGGGTTCCTCAACGGGACGATGGCCGGGCCCGGGTTCGGCCTCGCGCACGGCGCCCGGTTCGTCTTCCGGCGGGCCGCGATCGAGCCCTCCCACGTGCGCTTCCGGTTCCGGCGCGGACCGCGCAGGCCGGATTCGCGCTCGTTCCGCACGATCGCCACCAGGGCCGCGGTGGCGCTGCTGCTGGGCACGGTGTTCGGGTTCTGCTGCGGGTTCGTGCCCGGGCTGCTGCGCGCCTGGTCCACCCCCGAGGCCCCGGTGCTGCTCAGCGCCCTGGTGGACGGGCTGCTGTTCGCGGCGATGTTCGGCATCGGCGCCGGGCTCGTGCTGTTCCTCGCGGCGATCTTCGACGCGCCCCTCGACATCGGCGCGGCGGCCAGCCCCGAGGCGCTGCTGGCCGCCAACCGCCGCACCGCGCTGGTGCATCTGCTGCTGTTCGGCCCGGCGTTCGGGATGTGCGTCGGGTTCAGCGGTTTCCTGGTGGTGGAGCTGCTCGGCGGCGGGCTGTGGGGCCTGCCGCTGACGTGGAGCTCGATCAGCACGATCAACTTCGGCGTGCTGGGCGGCGCCGGCGGTGGTCTCGGGGCGGTGCTCGCGTTGAGCGCCTGGGGCGAGTGGGTCGTGTTCGGCCGCATCTGGTTGCCGCTGCGCGGGCGGCTGCCGTGGCGGACGATCACGTTCCTGACCGATGCCCACGAACGCGGCGTGCTGCGCAGGCACGGCCCGGTCTACCAGTTCCGGCACGCCCTGTTCCGGGACCACTTGGCCGGCTAGCTGTCAGCCCGCGTCCCAGCTGATCGGCATCGCCGACGGCCCGCGGGTGGACAGGCCGTCCTTCCACTCGATCGCCGCCTCGTCGGTCACCCGCAGCCCGGGCAGCCGCCGCAGCAGCACGTCCAGCGCGACCTGCAGCTCCATCCGGGCCAGCGGGGCGCCGAGGCAGTGGTGCGGGCCGTGCCCGAAGCCCACGTGCGAGGCTTCCGCCCGCGCCAGGTCCAGCTGCTCTGGGTTCCGGTAGACCGCCGCGTCCCGGTTCGCCGAGGCCGTCGCGGGCAGCACCGGTTCCCCGGCGCGCACCAGCACCCCGCCCAGCTCGACGTCCTCCAGCGCGTAGCGCGCGATGCCCGCCCCGTTGCCGAGCGGCACGAAGCGCAGCAGCTCCTCCACCGCGCGCGGCACCAGGTCCGGCTCGGCGCGCAGCCGCGCCAGCTCCTCGGGGTGCTCCAGCAGCACGTGCACGAAGTTCGGGATCTGCGAGGCGGTGGTCTCGTGCCCGGCGACGAGGATCGCCTCGGCCAGCGAGAGCATCTCGTCCTCGGACAGCCGGTCCTGCTCGTCGCGGGCGGCGACGAGGGCGCTGAGCAGGTCGTCGCGGCCGTGCTCGTCCCGCCTGCGCTCCGCGATCAGGCCCGCCATGTACTCCCGCATCGCGCCGATGGCCTCGGCGACCTCGCCGGGGGTGAACTTGGTGGTGGACAGGAACGCGTCGGACCACTGCCGGAAGTCCCCGCGGTCCGCGTAGGGCACGCCGAGCAGTTCGCAGATCACGGTGATCGGCAGCGGCAGCGCGAAGTCCGCCACCAGGTCGGCGGGCGGCCCGGCGGCGAGCATCGCGTCGACGAACCCGTCGGCGATCTCCTGGACGCGGGGGCGCAGCTGTTCGACGCGGCGCTGGGTGAACGCCTTCATCACCAGCCGGCGCAGCCTGCTGTGCTCGGGCGGGTCCATGCTGAGGATGTTGCCGCTGGAGCCCTGGTGCGGGCGCATCCGCGGCTCGTCGCGCCCGACGCTGGCGGCGCGGCTGAACCGCGGGTCGCCGAGGACGACCTTGACGTCCTCGTAGCGGCTGGCCAGCCAGGCCGGTTCGCCGTAGGGCAGCCGGACGCGCAGGAGCGGCTGTTCGCGCAGCTCCTGGAACAGCGGTTCCGGGTCGAGCCGTTCCGGTCGGCTGAACGGGAAGGTCCGGGGCTCCGCGGTGGTCATGCGCAACTCCTGCGGGTGGGCTGTTCGGGCGCCACCCACCCTACAACTAAGTCAGCTGATTGTCTTAGTTCCCCGGGGTGCGTCAGCCCGCGTGGCCGAGGCGCCGGGACAGCTCCGCCGCCCCCTCCCGGATGATCCCGGTCAGCGCGCGGTCCGCCGCGTCGTCCCAGCGCGGCGTCGGCACCGAGGCGCTCATCGCCGCGACCACCGCACCCGAGGAGTCCCGCACCGGCGCGGCGACGCAGGCCACCGCCTCGTTCGACTCGCAGTGCTCCCGCGCGATGCCGGTCGCGGCGACCACGTCCAGCTCGCGGCGCAGCGCGCGCCGCGCGGTGGTGCTGCGCGCGGTCAGCGCCACCAGCCGCCGCCCCGCGTACAACTCCGCGAAGCGCCGCTTCGGCAGCGCCGCCAACAGCACCTTGCCGACCGCCGTGCAGTGCGCGGGCAGCCGCCGCCCCACCGCCGAGACCATCCGCACCGGGTGCGCGCTGTCCACCTTCGCGACGTACAGCACCTCGGTGCCGTCGAGGACCGCGACGTGCACCGTCTCCCCGCAGCGCAGCGCCGCCTCCTCCGCCGCGAGCCCGCCCTCGCGGGCCAGGTCGAGGCGTTCCGCGTAGGCCGAGCCGAGCTGGAACGTCCGCACCCCGAGCCGGAACCGGGTGCCGCTCTCGCCCGCCGCCACCAGGTAGCCGCGCTCGACGAGGGTGCCGAGCAGCTCGTGCACCGTGGTGCGCGGCAGGCCCAGCGCCGCGGTGATCTCGGGCGCGCTCAGCTCCGCCTCGGCCAGGAACAGCTCCAGGACGTCGAACGCCCGCCCCACCGCCGGTACCGCTCGTGCCATCGGCTCGCTCCTCCGCGTTCCGCCCCAGCGGCGCGCCATCCTACCCGCGGCGGATTGACCGGCTCCGCACGCCGAACCTACCGTTGCCGAACGTTGTCCGACATGTCGAACGGAGCGGCCGGTGCGGGAGACACGCGAATTCCTGGTGGCGCAAGGACTTCCCGGCGGCGGTCCGCAACTCCCGGCCAGCGGGAAGCGCTTCCCCGACGGCGCGCAGTACCGGGTGGAGATCCCCAGCACCGAAGGTCCCGAAGTGCTCGACGCCGTGCTGGACGAAGCCCGGGCGCGCGAGGTGCCGGTGCACCGGATCTCGCAGGGCAGCGGCGGCATGCTGCTCACCGCGGCCGAACTCGGCGCGATGTCCCGGACCGCGGCCGCCGCGTCGGTGGAGCTGAGCCTGTTCGCCCGCCCCGTCGCCGCCTGGGGCACCGGCGCCCTGGCCACCGCGAGCGGCGGCGGCCAGGTCGCCGCGCAGGCCCGCGGCACCGAAGGGCTGGTGCACGCGCTGGAGGACGTCCGCCGCACCGCCGAAGCCGGCGTCCGCAGCGTGCTGATCACCGACCTCGGCGTGCTGGCCACCGCGTCCCGGATGCGCGAATCCGGCGCGCTGCCTGCGGATCTGCGGTTCAAGATCAGCGTCCAGATGGGGCTGTCGAACCCCGCTTCGGTGCGCATCGCCGAACAGCTCGGCGCGGACAGCTACAACGTGCCCACCGACCTCGACCTCCAGCAGCTCGCCGACATCCGGGCCGCCACCGCGCTGCCGCTGGACGTGTACGTGGAGGCCCCCGACGACCTCGGCGGTTTCGTGCGGCACTTCGAGATCGCCGAGATCGTGCGGGTCGCCGCGCCCGTGCACCTGAAGTTCGGCCTGCGCAACGCCCCGAACATCTACCCGAGCGGCACGCACCTGACGCCGACCGCCGTCGCGCTGGGCCGCGAGCGGGTGCGCCGTGCGCAGATCGGGCTGGAACTGCTGCACCGCTACGCCCCGGAGGCCACCTGCTCGGCCCCGGCCGCCGCGGACCTCGCCCTGCCGCGCACCTGCTGACTCAGCGGGAAAATCCGCGGCGCCGACCACCCCGGACCGCGTACCGTGCGCGGGTCCGGAAGGTCGTGGGAGGAGCGGGGACGGTGCGGATCAGGACGTTCGCCGAGGGTGACGCCGAAGTGGTGGTGGCGTTGTGGAAGTCGGCGGGGCTGACCCGCCCGTGGAACGACCCGTGGGCCGACGTGCGGCGCAAGCGGACCGTGCAACCGGAGATGTTCTTCGTCGCCGAGGACGGGTCCGGCGGCGTGGTCGGCACCGCGATGGCCGGCTACGACGGGCATCGCGGCTGGATCCACTACCTGGCGGTCGCCGACGAGCAGCGCGGCACCGGGTTGGGGCGCGCGCTGGTCGAGCGGGCGGAGGCCGCGCTGGCGGCGCTGGGCTGCCCGAAGGTGCAGCTGCAGGTCCGCCCGGACAACACCGGCGTCGTGGACTTCTACGAACGGCTCGGCTACGCGCCGTACGAGGTCGTCGACCTCGGCAAGCGCCTCATCCCGGACGGCTGAGGACGGCGCCGCCCCGGGAGGTCTCGGCTCGAAGACCCGGTGCCCGGCGCGCGGTCCGAGCCCGCGAGCCGGGTTCCGGATCCGGACCGGAAAACCGGCGCCCCCGGTTGACCAGCGGAAACCACCGCGCCCGGTGCGTCCGCCCGCCCACCGCCCCGTCGCCGGGACCACACTGGACACCCGGCGGAGGGAGAGCGCGATGGGGGCGTTGGCGCGAGCGGGGATCGCGGTGCTCGTCGTGCTGCTGGTCAGCGGGGGCGCGGTGCTGGCCACCACCGGTGGCGGCCCGGTCCGGTGCGGTGAGCAGATCATGGGCCCGGACCAGGTGTGCCGCCTCGTCTCCAGCGCGGGCAGCACGCTCAACAGCTACGACGACCAGCGGGAGGTGCAACGCGCCGGCCAGGACCGGCGGCTGCTGCTGGCCGGGCTGACCGGGGCGTTGCTGCTGACGTGCGGCGGGCTGATCGCCGTGCTCGTGCCGTCGCGGCGCGAGCACGACCGGGTCAGTCGAGGGGCGCGCTGAGCACGGACCTGGCCTTCGCGCCGATCGTCTCGCGCACCCCGTCGGCGATGATCCGCAGCGCGTCCGGGTCGCCCTTCACCTGCGAGCGGGCCGTGTTCAGCGCCTGCGACACCGTCACGTGCGGCGGCACGAGCGGCACCGCCGAATCGACCCGGGCGTCCACGACGGCGGGCCGGTCGGCGTGCAGCGCCGCGTCCCACACCGGTCCGGCCTGGTCGGCGTCGGCCAGCTCGTGCCCGGACAGGCCGAGCAGCTCGGCCCACCTCGCGTACGGCACCTCCGGCAGGTGCTGGGCCTCCGGGTAGGGCTTGTCGCCGAGCATGGCCCTGGTCTCCCAGGTCACGTAGGACAGGTCGTCGTTGGCGAGCACCAGCACGGTGAACCGCGGATCCGCCCACTCCCGCCAGTACTTCGCCACCGTGATCAGCTCGTTGACCCCGTTCATCTGCATCGCGCCGTCCCCCACGAGCGCGACCACCGGCCGCTCGGGGTGGGCGAACTTCGCCGCGAGCGCGTAGGGCAGCCCGCCGCCCATCGACAGCAGGGTGCCGGAGAGGCTGCCGAGCATGCCGGGCCGCATCTCCAGGTCGCGGGCGTACCAGCTGGTGGCGGTGCCGCAGTCCGCGGCGACCATCACGTCGTCGGGCAGCCGCCGGGACAGCTCCCGCACCACCAGTTCCGGGTTGAGCCCGCTGGTGTCCGCGTCGGCGCGCTTCTCGCTGTAGGACTCCCAGCGCCGCGTCCACTTCCCGATGTGCTCGCGCCACGTGCCGTCGGTGCGCTCGTCGAGCTGCGGCAGCAGCGCCTCCAGGGTCGCGCGGGCGTCGCCGACGAGGTTCACCTCGGTCTCGTAGCGGAGGCCGCAGCGGGCGCCGTCCACGTCGATCTGCACGGCCCGCGCCTGCCCCGGCGCCGGGTAGAACTCGGTGTAGGGCATGTTCGAGCCGACGATCAGCAGGGTGTCGCACTCGCGCATCAGGTGCCAGCTCGCGGTCGAACCGAGCAGCCCGATGGGTCCCGTGACCCACGGCAGCGCGTCGTCCAGGACGGTCTTGCCCAGCAACGCCTTCGCGGCCCCGGCGCCGAGCCGGTCGGCGACCGCGGTGAGCGCGTCGGTGGCCCCGTGCGCGCCCGCTCCCGCGAGGATCGCGACCTTCTCCCCCGCGTTGAGCACGTCGGCGGCCTGCGCGGTGCCGCGCGGGTCGGCGGCCCCGACCGGGGTGCTCGGCACCGCGGAGGTCCGGTAGTAGCCGTGCTCGGCGGGCGGCTCCGGCACCGCTTCCCGCTCCAGCAGGTCGCTCGGCAGCACCAGCGCCGTCACCGTCCGGTGGGCCAGCGCGGTGCGGCACGCGCGGTCGACGAGGTGGCGGACCTGGCTGGGTTCCACCAGCTGCTCGCAGAAGTCGCCCGCGACGTCCTTGAACAGGTTCGTCAGGTCGATCTCCTGGTAGTAGCCGCCGCCGAGCGCGGTGCTCGCGGTGTGCCCGAGCAGCGCCACCACGGGCTGGTGGTCGAGCTTCGCGTCGTAAAGCCCGTTGAGCGCGTGCACCGCGCCGGGGCCGCTCGTCACGGCGCAGCAGCCCAGCTCGCTGCCGCCGTACTTCACGTCCGCGCAGGCCGCGAACCCCGCCGTCTCCTCGTGCCGGACCTGGATGAACTCGGTGTCGGGAGCGGTGCGCAGCGCGGCGATCACCCCGCCGATCCCGTCGCCCGGGTAGCCGTAGAAGCGACGCGCTCCCCAGGCGCCGAGGCGTTCGACGATGTGCTCGGCGACGTTCTTCGGATCAGCCACTGGTCGCGGTACCTCCTCGCGGGGGTCGGCCGCCGGGTGGCGGTGGCGGTCCGCCACCTGGCGGGACGGAGTTCTGGTTCAGCGCCCCTTCACGGCGTCCTTCACCTTCTCCACGGCCTGCTTGAAACCGCCCTTGGCCTGGTCGGCCTTGCCTTCGGCCTGCCACTGCTCGTTGCCGGTGACGTCCCCGGCCTTCTCCTTGGCCTGGCCCTTGAGCTCTTCCGCCTTGTGCTGGGCCTTGTCCTCGTCACCCACGACGTCATCTCCTTCCGGTGGACGTTGCCTTCCACCGGCGCGTACCCGTTCAGCGCGCGGCTACACATCCCGGTGCGCACACCCGTTCGGCCGCCGGTTCACCGGTGGGCGGGCGGCGCGGTGGCTCGGGTTCCGGCGCGGCGTGGCCGGATCCCCCTCGGCCTGGTCCGTCAGATGCGGACGAGCTCGTCGAGGAGGTCCCCGGCCTTGCTGATGTCCTCGGTGAGCGGCCGGTCCTCCACCCGCGGGTCGAG
Source organism: Saccharopolyspora sp. 6V (assembly GCF_020176785.1). Taxonomy (NCBI): domain Bacteria; kingdom Bacillati; phylum Actinomycetota; class Actinomycetes; order Pseudonocardiales; family Pseudonocardiaceae; genus Saccharopolyspora; species Saccharopolyspora sp. 6V. The sequence goes on from NZ_JAIUKB010000019.1 coordinate 80,078, forward strand.
GGTGTCGGCGGCGAGCCGGAACGCGTCCCGCGCCGGCACGTCCACCAGGTCGGCCTCGCGCATCCGCAGCGCCCGCACCGCGGCGACGAGCTCGCAGGCCAGCAGCCGCCGGTACGCGGCGGCGGCAGCGGTGGTGGCGCGCGCGGCCTGGGTGGAGAAGCTGGCGTGGTCTTCGAGCCCGCGGGAGACGACGGCGGTGCCGAGGGTGGCGGGCAGCGCGGCGTGGCGCAGTTCCGCGAGCGCGTCGTGCGCCACGTATTCGAGGATCATCACCCCGGAGCTGCCGGTGGGGCCGGCGGCGAGGAACGGGCGCAGCCCGGTGAACTCCGGCTCGACCAGGTCGCCGAGGCGCGCGGCGGAGAGCTCCGCCACCTGGTGCACCGTCGCCCGCACCCAGTCGAGCGCGGAGGCGACGTAGGCGGTGTGGAAGTGCGCGTGGTGGTAGGCGTCGCGGTGCACCACCGAGATCATCGGGTTCTCGGTGCCCGCGTTGATCTCGATGGCGAGCACGTCCCGCAGGTAGTGCACCGCGTCCACGGCGGCGCCCTGCACCTGCGGGTAGGCGCGCAGCCCGAACGGGTCCTGGATGCGCCTGCCCGGTTTCGGGGTGCTGTCCAGCCCGAGCAGCCGCCGCATCTGGGCGGCGCAACCGACCTGCCCGGCGTGCGGGCGGGCTTCGTGCACCGGCGTCGCGTACGCCTCCGGGTTGCCGTCGAGGGCGACGTAGGTGAGCGCGGCGACGACGTGGCTGGCGCGGGTGAGCCGCTCCAGGTCGAGGGTGGCGAGAGTCGCTTCGGCGAGGGTGGCGGCGTTGCTGCTCATGAACGCGAGCGCGTCGCCCGCCGCGATCTCCACCGGCTCGACCCGCCCGGACAGCCAGGGGCGTTCTCCGGCGAGGGCGAGCGCGATCTCGGCGAGCGGTGCGAGGTCGCCGGTGCCGATGGCGCCGAGCCGGTGCACCAGCGGCAGCGCCCCGGTGCGGACCGCCTGGGCGAGCGCGGTGATCAGGTCGGGGCTGACGCCCGCGCGGCCCGCGACGAGCTGATTGAGGCGGATCAACAGCGTGCCGCGGGTGTGCTCGGCGGACATGGGTTCGCCGCTGCCGCCCGCGTGGCTGCGCAGCAGCCGGAGCCCGTGCTCGGCGGAGTCGCGGTCGCCGACCACGTCGTCCTTGTTGGCGCCGACGCCGGTGGTCCGGCCGTACACGACGCGTTCGGTGCTGAGCTCGTCGGCGAGCCGCCACGAGTGCTCGGCCACCCGCAACGCCGCCGTGGACAGGTCGATCGCCGGCGGTCCCGCGGTCCGCGCGACGTCGGCGACGTCGGCGCACCGCAGCGTGCGGCCGTCCACCCGGATCACTCTCGTCTCCTCTCGATCGGCCGGTCCAGTATGGGCGCGGCGGGACGCGGCGCCGGTGAGATCATCCGCACTCCGCGGGCCGGGCGGCCACGGCCGGGGTTATCGTCGCCGGTCGGCGGCCGCCGGGTCGCCGACCGTCCGCGAACAGGAGGACCGAGTGCTCGCCCTCGTCGTGTCCCTGCAGGTCAAGCCCGGCCACCGGGACGGTTTCCTGGCCGCCATCACCGCCGACGCCGAGGCGTCCGCGGCGAACGAGCCGGGCTGCGTGAGCTTCGACGTGGTCGTCGACACCGCGGACGACCACCACTTCTTCCTGTACGAGGTGTACCGGGACCGGGAGGCGCTGGAGGCGCACCGGGCGAGCCCGCACTTCGCCGCCTGGACCGAGGCCGCGGCCGAGCACCTGGTGCCGGACTCCCGCCAGGTCACCGTCACCGAACGCCTGGTGCACGAATCTTGATCACCGCCCGGTGGGCGGGTCCGCTCAGCGGGCGGTCACCGGGGCCAGCCACAGCCCGGTGATGGCGTCGACGAGCCCGGTGGCGGCGTCGTCCCAGCTGGAGCGCGGCGTGGTGGCGGAATCGGCGAGCGCCCGCTCCCGTTCGGCGGGCATGTGCACCATGAGCTGCCGCGCCATGTCGTTGCGTTCGGCGCGCACCTCGTCCGGCAGCGCGGGCAGGCACCGGCGCAGCCCGTCGATGATCCGGTGCAGCGAGGGCTCGCTGAGCGATTCCTCCACCATCACCGGGCGCAGCGACGGATCGGTCATGACCTGCGCGCCGAACCGGGCGAACCAGGTCGGCACGCCCAGCGAGGCGAGGTGCTCGATGCTGGGGCGCACCAGGCACTCGACCCAGTCCCGGACGCCCGCGTCCGGGCTGATCTCGGCGAGCATCCGCACCCGGATCAGGTCGATCGGTTCGGCGTGCCTGCGCACGATGGCCCGCACCAGGTCGGTCTTGGTGCCGAAGTGGTACCCGACGGCGGTGTTGTTGCCCTGACCGGCGGCTTCGCTGACCTGCCGGTTGGACACCGCGAACACCCCGTTCTCGGCGAACAACCGCTCCGCCGTGTCCAGGATCGCTTCCCGGGTCGCCCCGACCCGCTCGCTGCGCGCCGCTTGGCCCGCCATCTGCACCACCACCCATTCCACCCGTCCGGCGCGGAGTTCCCGCTGCGCACGGGCTTCTCGCGCACCGCCAGTCAACAACCACCACCCGGTTGAGTCAACCGACTGAACCGAGCTCGCCCCGATCTCGGAGCCACGTCACATCCGACCAGATCGCCCGGTTTCGGCCTCACACGGCCCGGGCGGCGAGCAGCGACAGGTCCACCGGCAGCCGCCGCGCCGATTCGACGGCGAACCCGGCGCCGCTGAGCAGCTTCTCGTACTCGTCGCGGTGCCGTTCGCGACCGCCGGTGATCGCCAGCATCTGCACGTCCCAGGCCGCGGCCAACGATTCCCGGCCCGGGCCGTCCGGCAGCAGCCGTTCCACGACGAGCAGCCGCGCACCGGGTTCGCAGGCGTCCCGGCAGGTCCGCAGCAGCCGCACGCAGTCCGCGTCGTTCCAGTCGTGCAGGACCCGGGACAGCAGGTAGACGTCGCCGCCCGCGGGCACCTGCCGGAAGAAGTCGCCCGCCGCGGCCGTCAACCGGCCGCCGCAGTCGTCGTCGAGGCGACCCGCGACGTGGTCGCGGTCGAACAGCACGCCGCGCAGGCCGGGGTTCGCCGCGAGGACGTGCCGCAGCAGGGTGCCGTCACCGCCGCCGACGTCGATCGCGGTGCCCGTCGCCGGGAACTCCGCCACCGCGGGCAACGCCTCCCCGACCAGCCGGGTCACGGCGCGCATGGCGCGGTCGAACGTCCGCGCGGTGCCGTGGTGCCGGGCGAAGTGGTCGAAGTGCTCGATGCCGAAGTGGTGGCCGAAGGCGGTCCCCCCGGTGCGCACCGCGGACTCCAGCTCGTTCCACGCCTGGTAGAACTCGGCGCCGTAGAGCCGGACCAGATCCCGGAACGGGTCGTCGTCGCGCAGCAGCGCGCCGGTCCCGGTCGTGGTGAACGCACCGCCCCCGGTGTCGCGGAACAGGCCGAGGTGCGCGAGGTGGCGCAGCAGCCGTTCGGTCGCGCCGGGATCGGTGCCGGCACCGGCGGCGACCTCCGCGCCGGTCAGCGGCCGCTCCCGCACCCGGTCGGCGATGCCGAGCTCGGCGGCGACGTGCACGGCGCGCGCCGCCCAGTGCCCGGACAGCAGCCCGAGCAGCCTGGTGTGCGGGTCGGCGTCCTCGGTCCCGGTGCGCAGCACCGTCTTGCTGCGCATCAGGAATTCGGCGAGGTGCCCGTCGTGCGGGAGTCCCGGCGCCATCAGGTGGGTGGCGTGGTCGCCGACGTGCACGTTGCTGATGCTCGGCTCGTCGACGAGCCGGGTGAGCAGCCCGTCGTCGCCGGTGACGGCGGTGAGCACCAGGGTGTCGCGCAGCGGTCCGGTGCCGTCGTCCGGCGTCCACGGCGCCACCCAGGCGCAGGGGAACGGCAGCTCCACCCCGGCCTGCGGCGCGTCGGGGGCGTCGAGCAGCACGACGGCGGGGCGCAGCACCGCGGAACCGTCGGGTTGCTCGCGCACCAGGTCGCCCGCGGTGATCAGCCGGGCGCCGCCGTCGAGCTTGGACCGCAGGTGCGCTTCGAGTTCGCGGGCGCGTTCGGGGGTGTGCGCGGGCAGCACCGCCTCGTCGTGGTCGGCGGACAGCACCGGGATCGCGTCGAGCTCCGCGGCGAGCCGCCGGGCCAGGTCCTCGGCGTCGCCGTCGACGAACACGGCGGTGGCGTTGACGCAGGCCGTCCCGCCGTGACCGGTGATCGAGTCGACGAGCACGTCGAGGTGCTCGGCGGGCCGCCCGTCGGCGAGCAGCACCTTGGACCGGCCGGGACCCTGCACCAGCACGTCGGAGCGGTTCCCGTAGCGGCGCACCGCCTGGTCACCGCCGTAGACGAGAGCGAGGTCGGCGTCGGCCACCAGGTCGTCGGCGACGCCGTGGTCCGTCGGCAGCAGCACCACCTGGTCGGGCCCGAAACCGGCGTGCCGCAGCGCGGTGACCAGCCGGTGCGGGGTGAACGGCTCCCGCACGGAGGGGCGCACCGCGATCCGGTACCCGAGCGCGAGCGCCTCGATCCACTCGGTGTGCGTGCCCGGGTGGTTGCCGGGCGCGTGCACGGCGAGCACGTCACCGCGACGCGCCCACACCGCCCCCGATCCGGCTCGGTCCAGCCAGTGCGCGGCGGAACCGGTCGGGCGGGCCCGGTCCACCGAGTCGGCGGCCGCTTCGGCGCTGCGGGCGAGGGCGAGCGACGCGGCCCGCACCACGGGCAGCGCGACGCCGGACGCCCGGCACACCGCGCGTTCGTGCTCGGGCAGCGCGATCCCGTCCACGGTGCCGAGGAAGGCCCGGGCCGCGTCGGCGAGCGCGCGTCGACGCCGCGGCGCGGACAGCGGCTCGGCCCGGCGCAGCGCGGCGACGTTGCGCTTGACGTGCAGCCGGGGCACCAGGCTCAGCTCGGCGAGCACCGCGCCGTCGACGGCGGTGACCTGCTGGCGGCGGGTGGCGCGGAACGCGCCGGTGGTGCCGAGCGCGTCGAGCTGCCGGGGTCCCATCAGTACACCCCTTCGATCACGGCGGCGTTCTCGAAGGTCGCCACGGGCGCGACGTCCGCGACCGAGGATCCGAGCGCTCCGGCGGGCGCGGCGACGCGGGTGGCGACGTCGCGTTCGAGGTTGTTCGGCAGCAGCATGGACCTGCTGACGTGGTGCATCACGACCTGCCCGCGCTCGCCTTCCGCCACCTCCGCACCGGTGTCCGGGTCGACGACGGTGAACGTGGTGTGCGGCGAGAACGAGTCGAAGGTGCAGGACCTGCCGTCGCAGCCCGGCCGTTCCATGCTGCCGCCGAGGATCGTGGTGCTGCCGTACTGGCCGCGCAGCGCCACGTCCGGGAACACCTCGTGCCGCAGCAGGTGCCGGGTGTCCGGGTCCAGGTGCGCACCGCCCCACATGATGGTGCGCACCCGGTCGTTGATCACCTCGGTGAGCCGGTCGCGCTCGGCGATGCGCTCCAGCAGCGGCGGGGTGGCCACCAGCACCCCGATCTCCTGGGTGTCCAGCACCGCTTCCACCTGGTCCACGACGTGCTCGGCGTAGCGGTCGGCTTCGTCCGGGCGGCCTTCGGCGATGCTGCGGCGCACCCACCGCGGGTCGAGGTCCACGGTGAACGCGACACCGCCCCGCATGCCGGGCAGTTCCGCCATCAACCTGCCGAAGATGTGCGGGCCGCTGGGCGCCACCGTCAGCCAGTGCGCGTCGCGCGGGAAGCCGAGTTCGTCCATCCGCGCCGACTTCCACGCCAGCGAGTGCTCCAGCCAGTCCCGCAGCAGCACGACCCGCTTCGGCACACCGGTGGTGCCACCGCTGTCGAACGCGCCGAGCACGTCGGGCCGGTCGCCGTAGCCCCGCGGCACCAGGTCTCGGATCGGGACGCCGCGGAGCTCGTTCACCACGTTCGGGAAGCGGGCCAGGTCGGCGTGCCCGCGCACGTCGCGCCGCGGGTCGAACCCGAGCGAATCCGCCCGGTCCAGCCAGAACGGCGAACCGGTCTCCGGGGAGAAGTGCCAGTCCATCGCGGCCGACAGGAATGCTTCCTCGTCGAACTCCGCGGTGTCGTTCCAGTTCCAGTGCACGGCTTCTCCGAATCCGGTGATCACAGGCGTCGGCCCGGTGGTTTCCCGCGGCGAGCGGCGCGGGCACGGGCGGTGGTGCGATCGCGACCGGACTCCCGCAGCACGAGCGCGGAGGGACGGCGACGGCCTTCCGACGGTGCGGCTCCTTCGAGCGCGGCTCCAGCAGATCACATGCTCCGCACCACCGGAACCAACCGTGCCAGCCATCACAGACCGCGGTGCGCGGCCGATCCCGACGGGCCGCGCACCGGCGAAAGCCCGTCAGCGCGGCGAACCCGTGGTCCGCCCGGAACGATCAGCAGCGACGGTATCCAGCACCCGGCCTTCCCGCGCAGGCCGATCACGACGCAACCGCCGCCTGCGCTCGTGCTCCCGCTGCATCCAGCGTCCCCCTTCGGACGCCACCGCTTCCAGCGTGCGCAGCGCGGTGGGGATCCCGGCCGCGTCGAGCTCGCGGTCTCGCAGATGGGCTTCCTCCTCGCTGGTCACATCGCGGAGGCGGTCGAACTTGTTCGTGATGACCGTGATGTCCGGTCCGTTGAACAGCACCAGTCGCAGAGTCCGGCTGCGCAACCGCACGATCTCCAACGAATCGGGCCTGTTCTCGTTCCGCAGCGCGTACCTGTCGTTGGCGACGCGCACCCCCACCTCGGTGATGCCGGCGGAGGCCAGTGCTTCGTAGCGGAACGACGAGCGCTGCTCGTTCCTGCGTGCCCCGTTGAGGAAGTTCAGCTCGGACTCGACGACTCGAACCCCGTTGTGCGTGAGCAGGAAGACCTTGACCACGTATTCGGAGTAGCGCGGCGGCCCGCCCGGAACGAGCGCCTGGCGCGCTCGCGGCGCCTTCTCCAAGGTCACGAACTGATCCATGAGATCATTTCCGGCCAACCTGCCGTGCCGGGTCGCCGCCGTGATCAGGTAACGCTTGTCCAGGTTCAGCCATCGCCCCATCTCCTCGTCTGACGGACGGTCCGCGAGCATCGAGGTCCACTCCGCGAAGGCCTTCAGCTCTTCGTCGTGCAACGCAGCATCAGCCGCGGTCCTGCGCAGGTCGTCCCGGCGAGCGGCGGCCAGTTCGACACCGTGCACGAGCCCGAGGTATCCGCTGCCGACGAGCAGCAGCGCGGGCAGCACCGCTCCCGATGTCATCATCACCACCGCGCCGGTGGCCGCGAGCGCGATGCCCGATCGCAAGAGCAGGACGGTGCGCCGGGTGGGAAGCAGTTCCGTGCGATGCCCGAAGAGCGCGCCGGCCCGCCAACGCTCAGCGCATCGATAGCCGTGCCAGCGGATCAGCCAGTCCAGCGATTCCGGTTCCACACCGGCGTTTCCGTACAGCGCCGCGAGGCGGATGGTCAGAGTGCGGCGGACACCGCGGGTCTGCGCCTTCCACTGTCCCGCGATGTGCGGGCGGACGGCTCGGAAGCCCGCTGCGACGCGTTCGTGGACGGCCGCGACGAAATCGGTCCGCACCCAATGCCCGGGGGAAGGCGGGGCCTCGTCCGGAACCTGATCGTCGTGCTCCCGCTCGGCGCGTTGCCGCTCCTTATCCAACACTCGGCGGGTGAACTCGTGACGACAGGCGAGGAGCCCACCGCCGACCACCAGAGCCAGACCGCACCACATGGCGAGGCTTTCCCAGTACGCGAACGAGGTGTACAGGCCGAGCAGCCCGCTGAGGACTCCGAGTCCCGACCGCGTCCACACCGGAGTACCGACCACGGTACGGGCCGGAACGAACGCGCGTGGTCGTGCCGGGTCGGGTTCGAAGAACTTCCACGCCCTCCCCTTGCGGTCCGGGGCCATCCGCTCGCCCAGGACTCGGTCGGTCTCCGCCGATGCGAGGCGGGTCGCCGTGACACCGTCGAGGATCAACTTCAGGTGCCTGGTGATCTGGCCCCGTATGATCGCGGGCAACGCGTCGTAACCGGTGTCCACCGGCGCGAAGCCCACCGATTCGGCCGGGCCGTGCGGATTCTGCTCCCATGCCCGGCGGAAGAGCTCGTCCACCACGTCCAGTGCGTCGCGCCACTCGTCCCGCGGACATCGTTCCGCCACTTTCCGGGCCACGTCGAACTCATCCAGTACGGCAGCGTCGACTTCGGTGAGCGCGCGTTCGCTGAACAGCGCGAGCGCGTAGAGGTAGGAGCGGCGCGTGTTCCCGTGCCCTGCTTCGAGAATCTCGCGGAGCAGTTTCTCCGCTGGGCGCGGAGTACCTCCTTCCAGGTGGTGGAGCGCCACTTCTTCCTTGCGCTCCGGCGGATCGCCGCGGTTGATGTGGTACGTCCCGTCGCGGTGGATCGCCGTTTCGCCGATGTGCACGCCGACGGCTTGACCGACTTCCGCTTCACCTCCAACGTGGACGCTTGGCCATTCGGAGCTCAGATCGACCCAGGGAGGAACGTTCACGAGTTCCCCCCGCGGCCACCCATGTTGATGGTGCGCGAACCGGTGCTGAAGGTCGCCACTTCTCCCACCTGGGCGTTGCCCTGCACGACCGGGCCGCCTAGCGGCGGAGGCCCCGAATCCGGGCCGGGGCGCCTGCCACGCCGTCGCCCACCCCGCTCCTCCAGCGCCGCGCAGAGCGCTGCGGCGTAGGCGGCCGCGTTGCGGGCAGCGGTGGCCTGCCAACCTTCGCCGTCGACGGACTCCTTCTTCCCGTCGGCGCGATCGCTGATGGCGCGCACGACCGCGAGTTGCGCGTTGTCGTTGATGTGCCCGGCGAGGGCGAATCCGGCACCCTCCATCTCCACGGCGATCGCGTCGTTGTAGGTCTCGCGGAGCCGTTCCGCGTACTCGGAGGTCCGCGAATTCAGCACCACGTCACCTGCGGCGATCGGGGCGCTGTGGACGGCGGGGACGCCGCCGTCGGCGGTGAGCCCGGCGCACCAGTCGTCGGACAGGGACACCTGGTGCACGGCCTGCTCGATGCGGTGCGGGATGTCCCAAGCCCGGGGTCGGGTGCGGAACCCTCCGTCTTCGCTCTTTCCGCCGTGGTAGCCGTAGACCCGGTTGGCGACCACCACGTCGCCGAGGTTCAGCCAGTCGCGGAGCGCCCCGGCGACGCCGACGAACAGCAGCGCGTCCGGGCGGAACTCGTCGATGGCGCGTTCGGTGAGCACGCCTGCGTTGATCGTGCCCTGGCCCAGTTTGGCGATCGCCACCTCCCGGCCGGGCCGGGAGGTCAGCTCTCCCACTTCGAACAGGGTTCCCTTGCCGCTCCAATGCTTCGAGCGACCGGTGAGGTGTGCGCGGACCGCGGTGTACTCGACGTCCAACGCCGTCAAGATGACGATCATCGTGTTGCTCCATCGCTTCGATCAGGGTTGCTGGTCGTGCTCTGGCGCTCAGGTGCTCAGCGGAGAGCGCTTCCCGGGGCGGTGGTCGCGAATGCGTTTCCGGGGCCGGGAAGCGGGATCCGCGGCGATGTGCTGGTGCCGCGGCGCGAGGGACGCTAGCCCATCCGGAGTCTTATAGTCAACATGACGATAACTGTTGCGCATCGGCGGCGCCGCTACCAGCACGAGTACGGTGTACCTAGTGGACAGACGTCCGAGCCGACCGATCATGACCGGGGGTGCCCACCGTGTCCGACGACGATTGGACGATCCCCGAAGTCGCGCTGGCCGTCGACCTCGCGATCCTGACCGTCCGCGACGGCGCGCTGCGGATCATGCTCGTGGAGCGGGGCGAGGACCCGTACCGCGGAATGCTCGCACTACCCGGCGGATTCCTGTTCGACGACACCGAGGACGTCGATGACGCCGCGGCGCGGGAGCTCACCGAGGAGACCGGCCTGCACCCGCAGGGCCTGCACCTGGAGCAGCTCCGCACCTACGGCACGCCGGACCGCGACCCGCGGCGGCGGGTGATCACCGTGTGCTACCTGGCATTCGTCGCCGACCTGCCCGAGCCCACCGCGGGCGGCGATGCGCGCGCCGCCACCTGGACGCCGGCGCGCGACGTGCTGGCGGGCGAGACGCGAGTCGCCTTCGACCACGCACGGATCATCGCCGACGCGGTGGAGCGGGCTCGCGGCAAGCTGGAGTACACCACGCTCGCGGCGTCGTTCTGCTCCTCCGAGTTCACCATGACCGACCTGCGGCGGATCTACGAGATCGTGTGGGACACCCGCCTGGACGCCCGGAACTTCCACCGCAAGCTCACCGGCGTACCGGATTTCCTCGTCCCCACCGGGGAACGCACCACCCGGGATGGCGGACGTCCGGCCGCGCTGTACCGCTCCGGCGGCGCTTCGCTGCTGCACCCGGCGATGCTGCGACCCGGGCGCGAGGACTGACGCCCCACCCGTCCCCTTGTTGTCGCATTGACATCAACTGCGGAACAGCCCTAACGTCATCACCGACGCACTTATAGTCACTTTGACAACAAGGGGTTCGAGATGCAGATCCACTGCTCGTTCCGGCTCGCGGTGCACGCCGTCGTCATCGCCTTCCTCAGCGGCGCGCTGCTCAGCGGCACGCTCATCGTCCACTCGCCGGACCACTCCGCCGCGGCGGACGGCGGCGATCAACTCCTGCGCGGCGGCATCATGGGCGGCACCAGTTCTTCCGCGGGACCCGGCCGGTAGAGCGCCGCCGGGCGCCCGTTCGACGCGGCCCGCCGCTCCCCCGTCGGCACGACGAACCCCTCCGCATCGGTGACCTTGCGGTGGAAGTTGGGGCGGTCCAGCTCGACCTCCCACACCGCCTCGTAGACCTCGCGCAGCTCGCCGATGGTGAACTCCGCGTCGCAGAACGCGGTGGCCACCGTGGTGAACCGGAGCTTCTGCCGGGCCACGTCGACCGCGTCGCGCAGGATCCGCGAGTGGTCGAACGCGAGCTCCGCCGACCGGGCCTCCGACACGGGCACCCAGCTCGCCGCCCGGGCGTCCGATCCCGCCTCCGGCAGCGGCAGATCAGGGGCGATCGCCAGGAACGCACAGGTGATCACGCGGGGGTCGCGCGGATCCCGGTCCGGCGCCGAATAGGTGCCGATCTGCTCCAGCGGCAGGGATTCCGCGACCAGCCCGGTCTCCTCCCGCAACTCCCGGGACGCCGTCTGCTCCAGGCTCTCGTCGCCGCGCAGGAATCCGCCCGGCAGCGCGAGCCGTCCCGCGAACGGCTCCCCCGCACGTTCCACCAGCAACACGCACGACCGGCCGGAGCGGATGGTCAAGATCACCAGATCCGCGGTCACCGAGACCGTCCGCCGCGGGCGAGGAACACGAGCCATGACCGGACCCTACGCGGCGTCCGGAGTCCCGGGCCCCGGACCGCACCGGCTCAGCCGGTCGGCCTGGGAAATCCGCCGAACGTGACTTCTGACGTAGAGCGGGCGGGAACGTGGGACTACCCATGAGGCATCAGCGAGCAGTTTACGGCGTTCGACAGGAGGTTCTTCCATGATGGCCACGACTTCCGCGCACCGAACGGCTCCGCTGCCGGTCGGCAGGCGCCGCCGCAGGCGGACCCGGTCTGGTCCGCTCGTGTGGGCGGCCACGATCTCCGCTGCCGTGATCGAGAGCTGCTGGTCGGACCCGTCCTCGATGAGCGCGCCGGTCCTGGCGCTCACCGGCGTGATCACCGTCTGGCTCGCGGCCCGAATGCTGTGAGACGACCCGCGATCGCAGCGGGATGAAGCCGCCGGCGGCGGAGGGGGAACGGGGGTTCCGCCGTCGGCGAGCGGTCCCGGCCGCGCACCGGCGGGAGTGCGCGCCGGGGCCGCGTCCCCCGGACACCCAGCCATCCGCGAACGCCCAGCCATCCCCAGACGCCCAGCCGCCCCCGGTCGCCCAGCCATCCCGGTCGCCCAGCCATCCCGGTCGCCCAGCCATCCCGGTCGCCCAGCCATCCCGGTCGCCCAGCCGTCCGCGAACGTCCGGTGGTAGCCGAAACCCCTCCACCGCAACGGGAACCGCGAGGCTCAGCCGAGGGTGCGGGCGAACTCGGCCGCGTCCGGCACCAGCAGCACCGCGACCAGGACCAGGCAGACCAGCTCGATGGTGCGCTCGATCCGCTTGCCCTGCTTCGATCCGACGCTCCAGCGCATCGACTTCGGCAGCACGTGACCGCGCCGCCAGCGGGCCCCCGAGCACCGCGCGGCCCGCTTGCGGCTGCACTTGGCGCAGCGGCGGCGGATCGGGAACGTCCAGCAGATCCCGCTGCGCGTCGCCGAATCCCCCACCGAGTGCACCAGCATCCCCATCGTGATGGACAGCCCGGCGAACCAGCCGAGTTCGGCCATCGCACCCGCCGCCGCCAGCGACCAGCTGATCGCGACCGCGGCGATCAGCGCCACCGCGTCCTGGTCGGTGCACAGCCTGCGGCGCACCCACTTCGGCCCGGACCGGGACAGGGCGCTGATCCCGGGCGCCAGCACCAGGACCATCGCGACGCCCGTCACCCACGGCGTCAGCAGCGCGCCCAACGCGACCAGCAGTCCCAGCCCCGCCGCGAAGACGGGGGTGTGCACGAGACCGCGGTGCTCCCCGTCGCCGGGCGGGTCGTGCGGGAGTCGCGTCCGGCCGTAGGTGGTGCGCGCCAGGAGCTGGAAGAACTCGCCCACCAGCGCCGTCACCCGCCCACCGCTGCGGTAGGCGGTGGCGCCGTCGGCGTCCAGGTCGGGCAGCAGCGCCGCGCCCGCGCCCAGCAGCGCCCCCAGCGCGGTGCCCGCGACTCCGAGGTCCGCGCCGGTGAGCGCGCCCACCGTGCTGCTCGACACCGCCCCCGCCAACGCTCCCGTGCACGCGTGGCCGCCCGCTTCCATGCCCCGTCCGCTCCCTCGGTCGAGGCGCCGCGGCCGAACGGACGAACGCGGCGCTCGGCCGGACGGCGCAGCGCCGGATCACCGGACCGCCGATTTCCGTTGCGGCCCAACGGACATTGAACATGATCTTGGAAACGGTGGTGCCGGGACCGGTCGACATCACCCGAGCGGACGCGGGTTACCGCACCGGGTGCCCGGTGGTGACGTCCACGTGCGCGGGCACCTCGTCGTGCTCGTCCCCGACCGAGAGAGTTCCGGTGGGCTCCACCAGCAGCACCGCCGCACCGCGCGCCGACGACGGCTTGTGGAACGTCCCGCGCGGCACCACGAACACCGAGCCGCGCGGCAAGGTCACCGTCCGCTCGCCCGCTTCCTCGCGCAGCGCGATGGCGATCTCCCCGTCCAGCACCAGGAAGAACTCGTCGGTCTCCAGGTGCACGTGCCACACGTGCTCGCCGTGGAAGCGGGCGAGCCGGACGTCGTAGTCATTGAGGTAGGCGATGATCCGCGGGCTCCACGCGGCGTCGAATCCGTCCAGCGCGGTCGCGAGGTCGATCGGGTTCGTGGTCATGACCGCCATCCTCGGCTCGACCCGGCCGCACCACGAGTGCTAGGAATCGCACATGTCGCAAGGATCCTCGCACCGGGTCGTGGTGCTGGTCGATGAAGGCTCGAACCCGTTCGAGATGGGCGTGGCGACCGAGCTGTTCGGCCTGCGCCGCCCCGAATTGGACCGCCGCTGGTACGACTTCGCGGTGTGCGCGGTGCGGCCGCGGGTGCGGATGCACCTGGGCATGTTCACGCTCTCCGACGTCGCCGGGCCCGAGGTCGCGGACGCGGCGGACACGCTGATCGTGCCCAACCGGCCCGACCCGGAGGTGCCCGCCGATCCCGAGGTGCTGGACCTGGTCGCCCGGGCGGCCCGGCGCGGTGCGCGGTTGGTGAGCTTCTGCACCGGGGCCTTCACCCTGGCCGAGGCGGGCGTGCTGGACGGTCGGCGGGCCACCACGCACTGGCGCTGGGCCGCGGAGTTCACCCGCCGCTTCCCCGCGGTGCGCCTGGAACCGGACGTGCTCTACGTCGACGACGGCGCGGTGCTCACCGCGGCGGGCAGCGCGGCGGCGCTGGACCTGGGGCTGCACCTGATCAACCGGGATCACGGCGCCGAGGTCGCGAACGCGGTGAGCAGGCGGCTGGTGTTCACCGGCCACCGCGACGGCGGTCAGCGGCAGTTCGTGGAGCGGCCGGTGCCGGACGTCGCGGACACCTCGCTGGCGCCCGCGCTGGACTGGGCCCGCGCGCGCCTGGACCGGCCGCTGACCGTGGCGGACCTGGCCGCGCGGCTCGCGACGAGTCCGGCGACGCTGCACCGGCGGTTCCGCGCCGAGCTCGGCACGACCCCGCTCGCCTGGCTCACCACCGAGTGGATCGCGCTGGCCCGCCGCCTCGTCGAACGCGGCGAGCTCGGCCTGGACCGGGTCGCCGCGGCCAGCGGGTTCGGCACCTCCGCCAACCTCCGCGCCCGCTTCCGCGAGCACACCGGCCTCACCCCGTCGGCCTACCGCCGCCGCTTCGGCGCGACACCTCCGGAGCCGGTGCCGGAGCGAGGATGACGCGAAGTGCGCTCAGCGCCGGGGAATGCGGCGCCGAGCAGTGTTCTGACGAGGGATCACGCGGCGGCGGACGCACCGGGCGCCCGCCGCCGTGCACCGCTACTCGTCGGCCAGCGGCTCCGCGCTGATCTTGCGCAGCATCAGCCCGCTGGCCGACGCCGCCAGCGCCGCGACCAGCAGGCCGAGCACGATCGGCGCCAGGATCGCCGGCGTCAGCGTGGTGCTCTGGTCCAGCACGTTCAGCAATCCGAGGCTGACGCCGGTGCCTCCCGCGGTCGCGATCCCCGCCGCGACCAGCGCCGGGAGCGCCGCCTCGACGTGCAGGGCGCGGACCAGCACCCGGCTCTGCGTACCGGCGGCGATCAGCGCCCCCAGCGTGCGGCGCCGATCGATGACCGACCCCGCGGCGGTGATCGCCGCGCTGCCCGCCGCGAGCACCGACGCGATCGACAACCCGATCACGGTGATCCGGTGCAGGTCCCCGGTCTGGACGTCCCCGGCGACGCTGCGCGACTCGATCGATTCGATGTCCGCACCGGGGATCGTGCGCGCCATGGCGGTGCGCACCTCGATCCGGTCCGCCCCGGTGGGCGGGAGCACGGACAACGTGGTCTGCTCCGAGCCTTCCACCGCGGGCATCGCGCGCGGGTCGACGAGCACGGTGTCCAGGTCCGGTTCGGAGACGACCGGAGTTCCGGGCGGCACCGGCGTGGCGGAGGGCCGGTCGGCGCCACCCGTGCTCGGGGTGACGGTGAGTTCCGAGGTCGGCTGCCCGTCCGGCACGTGGACGGCGGGCGGCCCCTCGCACGAGGGCCGGAAGGGAGTCACCTCCCGAGCAGCGCGGCAGTCGATGACCAGGCCGAAGGCGGACGAGTCGCCGGCCCCGCCGATCAGAACCTGCTCGTAGCCGGCGACGGTGGCCCGCACGCCCCGCGCCGCCAGTTCGTCGGCGAGGCGTTGGCGCAGTTCGGGTGCGCGGCTGCTGGGCACGTCCGCGAGGAGCACGCCCCGCTCGTCCCAGCTGCCCATCGAATTCGGCCCGCCGGTCATCGCGGGCAACGCCGTCAGCGCCATCGATCCGATGAACACCGCGAGCACCATGCCGGACGACGACCGGTAGGCGCTCTTCGGGTCGCTGACCAGCCGCCTGCCCGCCAGCAGCACCGAAGGACCGCGCCACACCCGGGCGAACAGCCGGCCGGTGGTGGCGGTGATCCACGGTCCGACCAGGGAGAACGACCACGCCACCGCGGCGATCGGCAGCACGAGGACCAGGAATCCCGCACCGTCGTCGTACTTCACCATGCCGAGCACGAACAGCGCCGCGACCACCGCGATGATCAGCAGCCGCCACGCCTTGGGCCTGCCGCGCTGCTGCTCGGTGGCCGCGCTCAGCGGCGCGCGCACGACCCGGCCGGCGCCCAGCACGGACGAGGCCACCACGAGCGCCGGAACGCCGATCGCCACGCCCAGGACCGCCCAGATCGACGGGGTGATGTCGTCGACGAACCAGGTGCCGTTCCCCCAGGGGATCATCGCGATGAGGTACCGCAGCGGCCAGGTCAGCAGCACTCCCGCCGCGGTGCCGACCACCGCGGCGAGCCCGGTCTCCGCGGCCACCGTCGAGACCACCTGGGACGGGGTCGCACCCGCCATCCGCAACGACGCCATCCTGCGTTCCCGGCGCGCCGCGGTCAGCCGCGAGGCCGAGGCGACCAGCACGAGGCTGGGAGCCGCCAGTACGAACAGGCCGAACAACGCCATCGGTTGCAGCAGCAGGTCCTCGGACTCCGCCTGGATCGTCACCGAGGAGTACGGGTTCGCGACGGCGGCGGCCTCGTCCAGTGCGCCTCGCGGGTGCCCGACGACGGCGACGAGCTGTTCCGGGTAGCGCAGCAGCCGCGGGTCGATCGTGCCCGCGATGCGCTGCGGGAAGCGGTCGGCCAGTTCGCCGTCCGGCAGCGCGGCCGCCTTCTCGGCGAGCGCCGGGGACAGCAGCGCCTCGCCGGGAGCCGGGAATTCCGGGGCCTTCCCGCCGCCGGCGGCGCCGGAGACGTCCAGCCGGCTGATCATCTCGCCGCGCACGTAGTCCTGGGAGGCCAGTTCCACCCCGCCCGTCTCGGAGACGCCCTGGTGGCCCTCCTGCCAGGAGGAGCGGTCGGTGCGCGCCTGCGCGGCGTGCGGCAGCGCGGTGAGGATCAGCACCAGCGCGGTCGCCACCATCACGCCGGCGGCGGTCAGGATCGCCGAGGTGCGGGTGCGGGAGTCGTGCCGCAGCACCCGCACGGCCAGCTGCAGGGGGTTCACCGCGCCACCGCCCCGCCGCGCGCCGCGACGTCGTGCGCGATGAGGCCGTCGCGGATCTCCACCACCCGGCTGCACCGAGCGGCCAGTTCGCGGTCGTGGGTGACCACGACGACGGCGGCACCGGAACGGGTCGCGCTGTCGGCGAGCGCGCGCATCGTCGCCTCGCCGGTGCGGGTGTCCAGTGCGCCGGTCGGCTCGTCCGCGAAGATCACCTTCGGTTCGTGCGCCATCGCCCGCGCGATCGCCACCCGCTGCGCCTGGCCACCGGAGAGCTGGCCGGGCAGTCGTGCCTCCATACCGCTCAGGCCCAGCTCGGCCAGCCATTCGCGGGCGGTGCCGATGGCCCGGCGCCGGTCGGTGCCGCCGAGCAGCAGCGGCAGCGCCACGTTCTCCTCGGCGGTCAGCTCGCCGACGAGCATGCCCTGCTGGAACACGAAGCCGAACTCGTGCCGCCGCAGCTCGCTGCGCTTGGTCTCGGAGAGCTGGTCGACGCGGCGCCCGCCGAAGACGACCTCCCCCCGGTCCGGGCGCAGGATCCCGGCGAGCACGTGCAGCATCGTGGTCTTGCCGGAGCCGGACGGGCCCACGATCGCCAGCACCTCACCGGCCCGCACCTCGATGTCCGCCCCGCCCAGCGCCCAGTGCTCGCCGTACTGCTTGGCCAGGCCGCGGCCCGCCAGCACCGTCCCGCCCGCCGGCATCTGCCCCTGCTGCATGTGTCGTTCCCCTCGGTCCCGATGCGCCGTGCGGCGCCCGGGAGGAACGTTCGCAGCGCGCGAGGGGAAGCCGCCTCATCCGACAGGCCGTGCGAGGTCGGCTGATCGGCCGGAGCTCCTGGTCCGACAGGCCAGGCATGCCGTTGCGGCCGGGTTCTCGCCGACCGGTCCCGGCGGCGCCCGGGAGAACGCCGGTCGTGCCCGGGACGCGCTTTCCGGCTCCGGGCACGGGTTCCCCGCGCTACCCCGCCAGTTCGAGGTCTTCGAGGCTGCGCCGCGAGGTCTCCCGCACGCAGAAGAACGTGAACACCAGCGCCAGCACGGCGAAACCGGCGAAGATGCCGAACACCGCGCCCGCCCCGAACACGAGCAGCACCGGGAAGAACTGGGACACCAGCAGGTTCCCCGTCCAGTTCACGAACGACCCGACGCCGACGCCGAGGGTGCGCACCCGCAGCGGGAACTGCTCCGGCAGCAGCACCCACATCAGCGGCCCCCAGCTCAGCGAGAACGCCACCTTGAACACCGCCAGGCACAGCACGGCCCCGGTCGCCCCGGCCGTCCCGGCGAGCAGGTCCCCGCCGAACAGCACCGCGAGCACCGACATGCTCAGCAGCATCGCGGTGCCGCCGATCATGAGCAGCTTCTTGCGCCCCACCGCGTCCACCACCCGCGCCGTGATCAGCGTGGTGATGATGGACAGCGCGCCGAGCCCGACGCTGTTGAGCAGCGCGGCGCTGTCGCCGAAACCGGCGGCGCGCAGGATCGTCGGCGCGTAGTAGACGATGGTGTTGATCCCGATGAACTGCTGCAGCAGCGCCAGTCCGACGGCCACCAGCAGCGGCCTGCGCAGCGCGGGGGTGAGCAGTTCGCGCCAGCGGGCCCGGTCCTGCTCCGGTTCGGCGTCCCTGGTGCGGCGGATGTCGGCGAGCACCGCCGCCGCCTCGTCCTCGCCGAGCTGCGCGCGCAGCACCCGCCGCGCCTCCTCCGTCCGGCCGTGGGCGACGAGCCAGCGCGGCGTCTCCGGCGAGCGGGACACCCCGAACAGCAGCAGCAACGACGGCACCAGCGCGATGCCCAGCATCCACCGCCACGCGCCCCACGGCGACAGCGCCAAGCTCGTCACGTAGGCGACGAAGATCCCGATGGCGATCATCAGCTGGTTGAGGGTGGCGATGCCGCCGCGGTTGCGCGTCGGCGCCAGCTCGGACAGGTAGGTGGGCACCACCACCGAGGCGATGCCGACGGCGAGCCCGCCGAGCACCCGGGCCGCGACGAGCACCGCCACCGACGGGGCGAGCGCCATGCCGATCGCGGACAGCCCGAACACGGCCGCGCCCAGCTGCAGGATCGGCCGCCGCCCCCAGCGTTCCGCCAGCGAGCCCGCCACCAGGCTGCCGAAGATCGCGCCGAGCATCAGCGAGCTCACCACCAGCCCCTTCGTCCACGGGGTGAGCCCCAGCGCGGGCGAGATGAACAGCAGCGAACCGGCCGCGATGCCCTGGTCGTACCCGGCGAGGATGCCGCCGAAGGAACCGAAGAAGAACACCGAGCGCGCCGCGGCGGAGGAGCTCGGCGAACGGGATTGGGACATGTGCGGTTCTCCAGTGGCATCACGGTGTTCCGGGCCGATCAGTGCGATGGAGAGTGGCACCGGACCCCATTTGCGTCAATGCTCGGTCAGAATGTGGACAGGTTTTTGACGAAGCCCGTTCGTAAATGGAGCAATGCCGGGTTACGCTGCGGCCATGACCGACCCCGCCCCGACCGCGCTGCACCGGCTGCGCCAGGGCAACGCCGAACGCGTGCTCGGTTGCCTGCGCAGGCACGGCGAGCTGAGCCGGGCCGCGGTCGCCGAGCGCAGCGGGCTGTCCCGCACGACGCTGTCGGCGATCCTCGGCGACCTGATCCGGCGCGGGGTCGTCGTGGAGACCGAACTCCCGCCGTCGCACCGCCGGGGCCGCCCCACCCGCGGGCTCACGCTCAACCCGGGCGCGGGCCAGTACCTCGGTCTCGAACTGGGGCGCAACCGGATCCGGCTGGTGCTGGCCGACGCCGCGCACCGCGTGCAGGCCCGCGCCGACCTGTCCTACGGCTCGGCGCGCGGCGCCGCGGACCGGCTGGCGCTGGCCGAGCGCGCCGTGCGGGAGGCCGCCGAGCACCACGGGATCACGCTGGGCACGCTCGCCGGGATCGGCGTCGGCTCCACCGGGCCCGGCGAGCTGGTGCTCGCGCCCGCCGCCGGGCTGGACGAACCGGACCGGCTCCGCGGGCGGGAGCTGATCGCCGACCGCCTGGCCCGCGCGTTCGGGGTACCGGTGGGCGTGGACAACAACACCCGGCTCACCGCGCTCGCCGAAGCCACCTGGGGCGCCGCGGCCGGGGCCTCCGACCTGCTCTACGCGCACTTCTCGCACGGCACCGGCGGCGGCCTGATCATCGGCGGGCAGCTGGTCCGCGGCACCGGCGGGGTCGCCGCCGAACTCGGGCACCTGTGCGTCGACGACACCGGGCCGAAGTGCTGGTGCGGCGGACACGGCTGCCTGGAGCGCTACGCCTCGGTACCCGCGGTGCTGCGCGCGACCGGGCACCGCCGCTGGGCGGTTGTGCGGGACGCGCTGGCCCGCGACGGCGCCGAGGCCGAGGCGGTCCGCGCGGCCGGGGAGCACGCCGGGACGGCGCTGGCGGCGATGTGCACGGCGGTCAACGCGGGCCGGGTGGTGCTCGGCGGCGAACTCGCCGAACTGGGCGAGCCGTTCCTGCGCCCGCTGCGCGAGTCGTTCGCCCGGCGCGCGATGCGGTCGCTGCGCTGCGGCGTCGAGTTCGGCACCGCGGGCACCGCGCCGTGGGGCGGGGCGCTGGGCGGACTGGCGCTCGCGCTGCACGAATCTCCGCTGCTGGCCCGCTATCCGCTGCCGCGGCACCCCGAGCAGGCCGCCGCGCCGGACGCCGAATCCGGCCGCTGACCCGACCCCGCCCGACGCTTCCCGCCGAGGAGATCTCCGTGCCGCGCAACATGCTCTTCCTGATGACCGACCAGCACCGGATCGACACGCTGGGCTGCTACGGCGACCCGGACGCCGTGCGCACCCCGAACCTGGACGCGCTCGCCGCGGGCGGCACCCGCTTCGACAACTGCTTCACCCCCACCGCGATCTGCACGCCCGCCCGCGCGAGCCTGCTCACCGGGTACGCCCCGTTCCGGCACAAGCTGCTGGCGAACTACGAGCGCAACGTCGGCTACCTGGAGGACCTGGCGCCGGACCAGTTCACCTTCGCCGAGCGGCTCGCCGAGCGCGGCTACAACCTGGGGCTGCTCGGCAAGTGGCACGGCGGGGTGCGGCGCAACGCCGCCGACTACGGGTTCCAAGGCCCGGACCTGCCGGGCTGGCACAACCCCGTCGACCACCCGGATTACCTGGCGTACCTGGAGGAGCACGGCCTGCCGCCGTACTCGATCCGGGACGAGGTGCGCGGGACGGCGCCGAACGGGAACCCCGGCAACCTGCTGGCGGCCCGGTTGCAGCAGCCGGTGGAGGCGACCTTCGAGCACTACCTGACGACCCGCACCATCGAGATGCTGCACCGGTTCGCCGCCGACGAGTCCACTTCGGACACACCGTTCTTCTTGGCGACGCACTACTTCGGCCCGCACCTGCCGTACCTGCTGCCGGATTCCTACTACGACATGTACGACCCGGAGGAGATCGAGCTGCCGCGCTCGGTGCTGGAGACCTTCGAGGGCAAGCCCCCGGTGCAGCGCAACTACAGCGCGCACTGGGCGTTCGACACCATGTCGCCGGAGGACAGCCGCAAGCTCATCGCCGTCTACCGGGGTTACGTGACGCTCATCGACGAGCAGATCGGCCGGTTGCGCCGCGCGCTCGACGAGCTCGGGCTCAGCGACCGCACCTCGATCATGTTCACCGCCGACCACGGCGAGTTCACCGGGGCGCACCGGCTGCACGACAAGGGACCGGCGATGTACGACGACATCTACCGCATCCCCGGCATCGTGTCGGTGCCCGGCGAGCGGCCGCAGGTGCGGGACGAGTTCGTCAGCCTCACCGACTTCACCGCCACGATCCTGGAGCTCGCCGGGGAGGACCCGTCCCCCGCGGTGGACAGCCGCAGCCTGCTGCCGCTGGTGCGCGGCGAGCACCCGGAGTGGGCGCCGGACCTGGTCGCCGAGTACCACGGCCACCACTTCCCGTACCCGCAGCGGATGTTGCGCGGCGCCCGTTACAAGCTGGTGGTGAACCCGGAATCGCACAACGAGCTCTACGACCTGGAGCTGGATCCGGACGAGCTGCACAACCGCTACGAGCAGCCCGAGGTCCGCGAGGTCCGCAACGCCATGCTGCGCCGCCTCTACGAGCTGCTGCGCGAGCGCGGCGACAACTTCTACCACTGGATGACGAGCATGTACCCGGTCGGCGAGACCGATTACGACCCGACGCTCAGCTCGTTCTGACACCCGGAACGGAGCGGGGGGGGCGCGGGGGGCCCCCCCCCGCCGGCCCCCCCCCCCCCGGGGCCGCGCCCCCCCCCCCCCCCGCCCCCCCCCCCCCCCCGCCCCCCCCCCCCCGCCCCGCGGCGGGCCCCCCCCCGGCCCCCCCCCCGGGGGCCCCCCCGCCGCGGAACGGGTCAGCCGTCGAAGCGACCGGCCTTCACAGCGCCGACGAAAGCCGACCACTGGGCACCGGTAGCAGTTAAATGACCTGCTGCACGATCCTTGGTGTCACGAACCGCGGCGCCGTCGGCCACCCGGCCGACCTCGACGCAATCGGTCTGCTGGGCCGACCTGCTGGACTTGCGCCAGCCGCGAGGCTCGGTGCTCATGATGCTCCTTCCGGTTCAGTGCAACGTCCCTCGTTGATACCGAACTCGTCGGCTGATCCGGCCCTACAACCGGATCGACCGACGCCCCGCGCATCACGCACTCCTCGTCTCGTCATCTTTCCTGGAACTCGGTTCGCGATCACGAACCGACGACATGCCGGGGGCGTTCCTGCTCGGGCCGCGGAACACCCCCGGCTTCCTCCCTCGCGCGCACCCCGAATCGGGGTTTTCGGGTCGCTGCGGACAGGAGGCCCCTGCATCCACACGGCTCACAGTTCTCCCCGCATGGATCAGGAGACGCTTTCTGGGGACGAGCTATTCGTCATCGTCGATGTCC
Organism: Saccharopolyspora sp. 6V; assembly: GCF_020176785.1. Taxonomy (NCBI): domain Bacteria; kingdom Bacillati; phylum Actinomycetota; class Actinomycetes; order Pseudonocardiales; family Pseudonocardiaceae; genus Saccharopolyspora; species Saccharopolyspora sp. 6V. The sequence goes on from NZ_JAIUKB010000019.1 coordinate 102,746, forward strand.
ACGCCTCCCACCGGCGCACGCTCCGAAATCAAAATCCCGTTGCACGTTCCGCACGTCGGGGCCATGCACCAGCCCTGTTCCGAAATCTCCTGCTCCAGCGCCACCGACACGTCGCACACCGACCTGTCCTCGGCTTGACCGTTGTAGCGCCTCCCCCGGAACGCGTGCCTGATTCCGTCACTCGCCGGACGCCAGTAATGCCGCCCCGGCTCCGGCTCCAGCGCAGTCACGCCGCCGCCTGCCGAGTACCCCGGCACCCCGGCCGCTCCCGCAACCGATGCCGACCCCGGCCCCGCTTCCACGCCGGCACCTCGACCGAGTTCACCGAGATCGGAGCCGGGGCCGGTGCATCCGGATCAACCGTCGGCCACACCACCGCGTCCCCATCCTCGGAGGCCTCATCGGCCCGCCACGGCTCCGGCAACACCCCCGACGCCACGATCCCCGCGACATCCGCGACAGGTGAATCGACCACCGATTCACCCCACGTGAACAAGCCCACCGGACGCGGCACCGCCACACCCACCCACAGCGCGCACACCGGGCAGATCTCGCGATCCGCCACACCATCCGGGCACACCGCCCGACGCGTGAACACCGGCCCGTACACCCACGCACCACACGCCGACGGCAACGCCCCACCACCCCGACGCGTCACCACGTGCCACCGCGTATCCACCGGACCCCACGACGCAGCCCACATCCACATCACCGACCACCCCCTGACTCAGGACCCCACGCCAACCGGCGCGACTCGCACACCACACCCGCCAAGGACCGAACCGGTTCCGTCTCAACGCGTACGCGTGCCTGCTGCGCTGCAACCATCCGATGCTCACCCTCCGTCATCGTCGATCGACATCGATGTAACGTCTAACCGTGAACTGGTGATGGTTAGACGCTAACGGCTGCCAGGTAAGATTGTCGATACGCCCGGACGGGTGGCTTCTCGGCGCAAGGTGACGTGCAAAGGTGGGGTCATGGCAGGTACCGCGCGACAGGTTCATCTCGGTCGGAAACTTCGTGAGCTTCGCGACGCAGCAGGCCTGTCTCTCGACGAGGCCGCAAAGCACGTAGAACGCTCACGATCAACCGTCGGCCACTGGGAGCGAGCCCACTCGCGGGTCTCTGCGCAGGACCTCGCGGCGCTCCTCAAGCTCTACGGCGCCTCCGAAGAGATGGCTGATCAGCTCCAGCAGCTCCGACGTGATAGCCACCAGCGCGGGTGGTGGCAGAGCTACAAGCTTCCTGGCTATCTCGAACCGTTCGTCGGGTTCGAGGCCGAAGCGAGCGAGGCGTTCCACTTCGAGCTCGGCGTCATCCCCGGCTTGCTCCAGACTGCCGAGTACGCGCGGGCGGTCCACGAGGTCGGCCGGCTGGTTTTGAGTGAAGACGAGCTGCAGCGCGGGATCGACGTGCGACTCAAGCGGCAAGAACGGCTGCAACCTGGCGGAGGGTTGACGCTTCACACCGTGATCGCAGAGGAAGCCTTGCGTCGGACGGTGGGCTCCCGCGAGGTGATGAAGGAACAGCTCGACCAACTACTCAGCGCTGCGGGCCGACCGAATGTCAAGCTCCAGCTACTGCCCCTCGACTCCGGTGCACACGTGGCATCTTCAGGACCGATCACGGTCCTCCGCTTCGCCGACCCAGCCCACGGTGACGTCGCGTTCAGCGACACCCCGCTCGGCGGTCATGTCATCGATGATCTCCGCGACGTCGCCGAGCTGTCGCGGCTCTTCAGCGCGCTCCAGAAGCAGGCGCTCCCGCTCCGGGAGTCCAAGAAGCTGCTCAGTAGCATCGCGGAGGCGTACGGCGAAGGAGCGGGACCATGAACACACCACCCAAGTGGCGCAAATCGAGCCGCAGCGGCCAGATGAACAACTGCGTGGAAGTCGCTGCGGTGCCCAGTAGTGTTCTAGTGAGGGACAGCAAGCTCGGGAGCTCTTCCCCGGTACTGGAAACCACGCCAAGCGCGATGCGCGCATTCTTGTCAGCGATCAAATCTGGTCGGTACGACAGCTAGCAGCAACGCGGAGAAACCCCGGAGGACGTGAGTTCTCCGGGGTTTCTCATGCACTAATGACGACAACGTACCGTCGAAGTCTTCTCCAGCTGGTTGCCGAGCGACTGCGGATCGCTGCACTCGGTCAACGTGAGACACTGGAGATGCTCGATAGGGCGATCCGTGAACTGCCGAGTGAGGAAGCGACGTGACGACGCTCAAGGACGAACGCGGTGCCACCTGGCACAAGAGCAGCCGCAGCAGCGGCGGCGCGAACAACTGCATCGAACTCGGCGCTCAAGACCACACCTGGCACGGCATCCGTGACAGCAAGGACCCACACGGTCCGGCCCTCGCTCTGAGTCACGACACCGTGGTCTCGCTCATCGGTGCAGTTAAGGCGGGACGCTTACCTCACGCAGAATAGGAAGCTTCCTTGTGAATCCTCGCTTGCTCCGGCAGGCGAGGATTTCTTTATCTGCATCACGGCGCCACCTTCGACGGCGCGTACGTGAGCTTTCTGGCGCTTACGCTGCGCGCACGCTGGTCAGCGAGCACAAGCGGGATGAACGGCCCGGCCGCCCCGAGGTATCGGGTCGGCGGGCCGTTCACCCGTGGGATCACCAGGCGACCGGCAGCGACTTCAGGCCGTAGACGAAGTGGTACGAGCGGAACTCGATCTCGTCGTCGGGGATCGCGGTGCGGAGCTCCGGGAACGCCCGCAGCAGCGCGGGGAACGCGATGCGCATCTCCATCCGGGCCAGCGGCGCGCCGAGGCAGTGGTGGATGCCGTGGCCGAAGCCGATGTGGTTCGTCGGCTTGCGGGTGATGTCGAGCGCGTCGGGATCGTCGACCAGTTCCGGGTCCCGGTTCGCCGCGGGCAGCGCGAACACGACCATCTCCCCGGCGGGGATCACCTGGCCGGCGATCTCCACCTCGGTGGTGGTCACCCGCGGCGTGCCGGAGTGCACGATGCTCAGCCAGCGCATCAGCTCCTCCACCGCGGGCGCCACCCGTTCCGGGTCGTCGCGCACCAGCGCCAGCTGGTCGGGGTGGCGCAGCAGCGCGAGGGTGCCCAGGCCCAGCATGTTGGAGGTCGTCTCGTGCCCGGCGAGCAGCAGCAGGCTCGCGATGCCGGTCAGGTCCGGGGTCTCCAGCTCGTGGCCGTGCTCGCGCACCAGCATGCCGAGCATGTCCTCGCCCGGAACGGCCTGCGCGCGTTCGACGAGTTCGCGCATGTACGCCCGCTGCGCGAGGCTGGCCTGCCGCCGCACGTCCTCGGGCAGCGAGGTGTCCAGGATCGTGCCGGTGCGGGTCTGGAACTCGTCGCGGTCCGCGTAGGGCACGCCCAGCAGTTCGCAGATCACCAGCGAGGGCACCGGCAGCGCGAAGTCGGTGACCAGGTCGCGCGGGGCACCGGCCCGGCGCATCGCGTCCAGGTGCTGGTCGACGATCTCCACGATGCGCGGTTCGAGCCGCCGCATCCGCCGCACCGTGAACTCGGGGGTGAGCATCTTGCGCAGCCGGGTGTGCTCCGGCGGGTCGTAGCCCAGCAGGTTGCCGCGGCGCAGCTCCGCCGCCTCCTCCGGGGACAGCTCGCTGTTCGGCCGCTGCCAGCCGTTGCTGAAGGTCTCCGCATCGCCGAGCAGCGCGCGGACGTCCGCGTGCCGGGTGACCAGCCAGGCGCGGGCGCCGAACGGGGTGGCGACCTGGGTGACGCCGTCGTTCTCGCGGGCCGCGGCGAGGTCGGGAACCGGGTCGAAGCCGTTGCGCCGCATGTGCAGCGGCAGGGCGGGAGTGGTGGCCGGGCTGTCCGTCGCAGAGGACATGGGCGCTCCTGGTGTCGGAAGGGGAACCCGACCCACGCTACCTAACCGAGAGTCGACTCTCACTTAATCCGCCTGTGAACTTCCTGAGAGCGCACCGCCGGGCCCGGCCGATCCCGATCGGCGGGGCGGGATCAGCAGCCGGCGTCCGCGGACGACGCTTCGGAGGGCGGGCACGGCAGTTCCGCTCCCCCCGGCCGGCTGCCGTCGAGCAGCAGCGCCAGGTAGCGCCGCCAGCCGCACGATTCGCCGGTGGCGCGCTCCGCCACCCCGGTCGTCGCGGTCGCCAGCACCATCACCACCACGGCGGTGAGGTCGCGCTCCCCCAGTTCCGCGCGCACGCGCCCGTCGCGCTGAGCGCGCCGCAGCACCTCCCCCATCGTCGCCAGGAACCTCGGCAGCACGTCGGACATCGTCACGCCGGTTTCGTGCACCGCGTTCAGCAGCGCTCCGTTGCGCACCACCGTTTCCAGGCTCTCCTCCAGACCGCGGCGCAGGCCGAGCCACGCGTCGGGTTCGGCCGCGGCCTCGGCGAGCAGCGGTTCGACCTCCTCGGTGAAGTACTGGTCGAACACGGCCGCCACCAGCTCCCGCCGGCCCGCGAACCGGCGGTACAGCGTGGCGAGCCCCACCTCGGCGCGCCGGGCCACGTCCTCCAGCCGGATCGCCGGGCCGCGCTCGGCGAGCTCCGCCCGCGCGGCCGCCAGAATCCGCCGGTGGTTGCGCTGGGCGTCGGAGCGCAACGCGCGCCGCTGCGGGTTCGCGGATCCGGACATGGGCAACAGCATGCCGGACCGCCCCGCACCCGCCGGGACGAGGGCGAACACGTGCACGGCGCGATCACCGGCCCGGTAACCTCACGACCAGCGAACCGGCCGCGCAGGCCGGACCCCCGTACCACTCGTTCGACGGCCGGACGCGACACGCGGCCAGGAAGGAACTCACGTGAGCACGCAGGTGGAAACGGCCGAATTCCAGGCCGAGGCGCAAAAACTGCTGCAGCTGATGGTGCACGCCATCTACTCGAACAAGGACACGTTCCTGCGGGAGCTCATCTCCAACGCCTCCGACGCGCTGGACAAGCTGCGGCTGGCCTCCTACCAGGACAAGGACCTGCAGGTCGACACCGAGGACCTGCACATCTCGGTGGAGCCGGACCGCGAGCAGCGGACCCTGACGATCCGCGACAACGGCATCGGCATGTCCAAGGACGAGGTGCGCGACCTGATCGGCACCATCGCGAAGTCGGGCACCGCGGAACTGCTGCAGGAGCTCAAGGACACCTCCGACGGCGCCGCCGCGCAGGAGCTGATCGGCCAGTTCGGCCTCGGCTTCTACTCCAGCTTCATGGTCGCCGACAAGGTCGTGCTGCTGACCCGCAAGGCGGGCGAGGACAGCGCGACGCGCTGGGAGTCCAGCGGTGAGGGCACCTACACCATCGAGACCGTCGACGAAGCCCCGCAGGGCACCGCGGTCACGCTGCACCTCAAGGCGGAGGACCAGGAGGACCGGCTGCTCGACTACGCCGACACCGGGACCCTGACGCGGATCATCAAGAAGCACTCCGACTTCATCGCGTGGCCGATCCGGATGGAGGTGGACAAGCCCGGCGCCGAAGGGGAATCCACCACCGAGGTCGAGACGATCAACTCGATGAAGGCGCTGTGGGCCCGCCCCAAGGGCGAGGTCGAGCAGGCCGAGTACGACGAGTTCTACAAGCACATCAGCCACGACTGGAACGACCCGCTGGAGACGATCCACCTGCGGGCCGAGGGCACCTTCGAGTACCAGGCGCTGCTGTTCATCCCGTCGACCGCGCCGTTCGACCTGTTCTCCCGGGACCAGAAGCGCGGCACCCAGCTCTACGTCAAGCGCGTGTTCATCATGGACGACTGCGAAGAGCTGATGCCGGAGTACCTGCGGTTCGTCAAGGGCGTCGTGGACGCGCAGGACCTGTCGCTGAACGTCTCCCGCGAGATCCTGCAGCAGGACCGCCGGATCCAGATGGTGCGCCGCCGCCTGGTGAAGAAGGTCCTCACCACGGTGCAGGAGATCCAGGCGAACGACGCCGAGCGCTACACCACGTTCTGGGACAACTTCGGGCAGGCCGTCAAGGAGGGCATCGTCGGCGACCCGGACAACGCGGAGCTGGTGCTGGACATCTCCTCGTTCGAGTCGACGCACCACGAGAGCGACCGGACGACGCTGCGCCAGTACGTGGAGCGGATGCCGGCGGACCAGGACGTCATCTACTACATCACCGGCAACTCCCGCACCAAGATCGAGAACTCGCCGCACATCGAGGCGTTCCGGGACAAGGGCGTCGAGGTGCTGCTGCTGAGCGACCCGATCGACGAGATGTGGGTCGAGTCGGTGCCGGAGTTCGACGGCAAGCGCTTCCAGTCCATCACCAAGGGCGAGGTCGACCTCGACGAGAAGACCGAGGAGGACTCCCAGCAGCAGGAGGAGTTCGCCGGGGTCCTGTCCTGGCTGGGCGAGGCGCTGTCCGAGGACATCAAGGAGGTGCGGCTGTCCTCCCGGCTCAGCAGCTCCCCCGCGTGCATCGTCGGCGACAACCACGACATGACGCCGACGCTGGAGAAGATGTACCGGGCGATGGGCCAGCAGGTGCCGCGGGTGAAGCGCATCCTGGAGATCAACCCGTCGCACCCGCTGGTGACCGGGCTGCGCTCCGCGCACACCGCGGACGGCGAGCGGGCCGATCTGGCGGAGACGGCGCAGCTGCTCTACGGCATGGCGCTGCTCGCCGAGGGCGGTGAGCTCCGCGACCCGGCGAAGTTCACCTCGCTGCTCGCGAACCGCCTGGCGACCACCCTCTGAGCACCGGCCCGCCCCCCCGGGGGGGGGGCCCCGCGGCCCCCGGGGCCCCGGGGGGGGGGCGGGCCCCCCCGGGGGGGGGGGGGGCCCCCCCCCCGGGGGCGGCGCGGGGGGGGGCCCCCCCCCCCCGGGGCCCGCGGCGGTCAGACCTTCGCGGACTCGTCGCGGAGTTCGCGCACTTCTCCGCGCAGCGCCTGGACTTCCGCCAGCAGCGCCGCCGTGGTGGCGCTCTCGTCCGCGGCGCGCTCCCGGTCCTCCTGGCCCACCTGGGTCTCCATCGCGCTGACGGCGACGGCGATGAACAGGTTGAGCACGGTGAACGTGGTGACGGCGATGTAGGCGACGAAGAAGATCCACGCGATGGGCCGTTCCGCCATCACTTCGCGGGCCACGTCGGACCAGGCCTCCCCGGTCATCACCTGGAACAGGGTGAACAGCGAGGAGCCCAGGTCGCCGAAGTACTCGGGGGCGACGTCGCGGTACAGCGTGGTGGCCAGCACCGAGGAGACGTAGAGGATCAGCGCGAGCAGCGCGGCGATCGAGGCCATGCCGGGCAGCGCCGCCAGCAGCGCGGACACCACGCGGCGCATCGTCGGCACCACCGAGATCAGCCGCAGCGCCCGCAGCACGCGCAGCGCCCGCAGCACGTCGAACGGCCCAGTCGCCGGTGCCAGCGCCACCCCGACGATCACCAGGTCGAAGCAGTTCCACGGGTCGCGGAAGAACCGGGCGCGGTGCACGTAGAGCCGGGCGAGGAGCTCGACGACGAAGATGGCCATCGCGGTGCGATCGATGGCGTGCAGCGGTGCTCCGTAGCGGTCCAGCAGGTGCGGCACCGTCTCCAGGCCGAGCGTGATCGCGTTGACCACGATCACGCCGATGATGAACGCGTGGAACCGGGGCGCTTCGACGACGTTCTCGACGCGCTCGCGCACGCTCATGGTGGTACTCCCGCCGGGCTGACTCCATTTCGGACGGTGATCAACTTAGCGCCCGCCGAGCACGGCCCATGCCCGGGGGATCACTCAACGTGACGCGGCCCCCCCTCCCGGCAGCGGGAGCGGGGGCCGCGCAACGCGCCCGGAACCTGCCCGGCGAAACGTGTCCTTCGCCTGTCAGCGGCGAAGCCGCTGAGCGGAGACCCAGCACGCAACCGGACCACCCGCGGGTTCTCAGCTGCCTTCTCGCGAGGACAGCGTTTTCCCATGTGGCGGAGCCACCTGTGAAAACGATCCCGCAGCGAGAAGGCAGCTGAGGTTCCGCCACCCGTCCCCCGAGCAAAACGAGTGAGGAGACAGACCCAGTCAGAGCGTCGCGGTGTCGATGACGAAGCGGTATCGGACATCGCTGGCCCGGACCCGCTCGTACGCCTCGTTCACCTGGTCCGCGGCGATGACCTCGACCTCGGCACCGATGCCGTGCTCGGCGCAGAAGTCCAGCATCTCCTGGGTCTCCGGGATGCCGCCGATCATCGATCCGGCCAGCGACTTGTTCCCCGCGATCAGCGAGAAGGCGTTGTAGGACAGCGGGGTTCCGGGCGCGCCGACGTTGACCATCGCGCCACCCGGGCGCAGCAGCGACAGGTAGGCGTCGACCGGGATCTCGGCGGAGACGGTGTTGAGGATGAGGTCGAACCGTCCCTTGAGGACGTCGAAGGTCGCCTCGTCCGAGGTGGCGTGGTAGTCGGACGCGCCGAGCCGCAGCCCGTCCTCCTTCTTCTTGAGGCTCTGGCTGAGCACCGTCACCTCGGCGCCCATCGCGGCCGCGATCTTGACGCCCATGTGCCCGAGCCCGCCGAGGCCGACGACGGCGACCTTCTTGCCGGGACCGGCGTGCCACTGGTTCAGCGGCGAGTAGGTGGTGATGCCGGCGCACAGCAGCGGAGCCGCGACGTCGAGCCCGATGCCCTCGGGGATCCGGCAGACGAAGGAGTCCTTGACCACGACCTGCTTGCTGTAGCCGCCGTAGGTGTTCTCGCCGTCGAAGCCGACGCCGTTGTAGGTCTGCACGTTGCCGCGCACGCAGAACTGCTCGGTGCCCGCGCGGCAGGGTTCGCACTCGCCGCAGGAGTCGACCATGCAGCCGACGCCGACGCGGTCGCCGACCCGGTGCGCGGTGACGGCGGAGCCGACGGCGGCGACGGTGCCCGCGATCTCGTGCCCGGGAACCATCGGGAAGATCGCGCTGCCCCACTCCTCGGCGGCCTGGTGCAGGTCGCTGTGGCAGATGCCCGCGTAGGCGATGTCGATGAGGACGTCGTCCGGGCGCAGGTCGCGGCGGTCGATCACGGTGCGTTCCAGGGGTGCACCGGCACTCGGCGCGGCCATGGCGGGTGTGGGAGCCACTGAGGCCTCCTGTTCCAGGGTTCGGTGATCATCCGCATTGCGGTATGCGCATGCGTTCCCCTAAAGTAAGAGGCTACTTACATTGCACGCAACCGACATCGTTGTGAGCTGCCTTATGCCGCGCGCCTACCACCACGGCGAATTGCGGGCCGCCCTGGTCGACGCCGCTCGCGAACTCCTCGCGGAACGCGGCGCGTTCTCGGTCGCCGAGGTCGCCCGCCGCTGCGGGGTGAGCTCCGCCGCCCCCTACCGGCACTTCCCGGACCGCGCCGCGCTGCAGGCCGAGGTCGCGCTCGCCGTGGCCGGCGAGCTGCGCGCGGAGGTCGTCGCCGCGACGGCGGCGCACGAGGACCCGGACCGGCGGCGGGCGGAAGCGGCCGCCGCCTACACCGGGTACTCGATCCGGCACCGGGCCGGGCTGCACGTGGTGTTCGCGGCGGAGCTGAGCGGCGACCGGTTCCCGGAGCTGCGCCGGGCCGCCCGCGAGCTCATCGACGAATACCTGGCGCTGTGCTTCGCGGCGGCCCCGTCGGCGCAGCGGGCCCTGCTGCTGATGGAGCAGCTGCTCACCCAGGCGCACGGCTACGCCACCTTCTACCTCGACGGCGTGCTGTCCCTGCAGGGCTACGACGTGGACGTGGTCTGCCGGAAGTCCGCGGAGGCCGCCATGACCACCATCCTCGGCGCCCGGCACTCCTGACCCGGAACCACCGTGGTCCGGTCAGCCCCGCGACTCCAGGAACTCCGCGGTGCTGCCGCTCATCAACGAGGTCAGGTAGAACGTCATCTCCTCGACCGGTTCCGGCCGCCCGTTCCGCAACCAGGTGGCGACGGTGCCGACGAACGCGTGCGACAGGAACGCGAGCAGGTACTCCGGCGGGCAGTACGCGGCGTCGACCCGCGCCCCCAGCACCGCGAAGTCGTCGGCGAGCAGGCCGCGCAGCGACCGGCGGCAGCGGCGCCGGAACCCGGTGCCCGCGGCGCCGCGGCACAGCAGCGGCAGCAGCTCCGCGTGCTCCTCGACGACCGCGAGGATCCCCGCGACCCGCAGCGTGAGGACCGGGTACAGCCCGGCGTCCCGGCCCGCCTCCCGCTGCGCCGAGCGGAACGCGGCGCACAGCTCGCCGAGCACCCGCTCGCCGACCAACGCCACGTAGGCGCCGATGTCCGCGTGGCGCCGATAGAACGTGGTGCGCCCGACCCGGGCGCGACGCGCCAGCGCGGCGACGGTGATCCGGTCGACGTCGGATTCGGCACCGAGCTCGACCAGCGCGTGGCGCAACGCGGCCTCCACCCGGCCCGACCCGCGAACGACGTCCCGCACCGGGCCATGCTCCCACCGGCCCCCGGCCCCCCCCCCCCCGGGCGCGGCGGGGTCCCCCGCCGCGAGCTGCGAAGCGGAACACTGGGGCGCCGACCTGTTC
>NZ_JAIUKB010000020.1:0-2864 GCF_020176785.1 Saccharopolyspora sp. 6V
CCCCCCCCCCGGGGCGGCGGCGCGCGCGCGGGGGCGGCCGGGTGGGTGCCGAAGGAGTGCGGGGTGGACGAGCTGACCACCGTGCTGCGCGGCGTGTGCCGCGGCCACGCCTGGTACCCGCCGGAACTGCTCGGGGAGGTCCTGCGCGGGCTGCGGGCCGACGTGGTGCGCGCCGCCCGCAGGGACGGTCCGCTGGACGTGCTCAGCGACCGGGAGCTGGACGTGCTGCGCGGCATGGTCGAGGGCAAGCGCGGCAGCCGCATCGCCGCGGAGCTGCGGATCTCCGCCGAGACGGTGCGCACCCACACCCGCAGCATCCTCGCGAAGCTGCGGGTGCACTCCCAGCTGGAGGCCGTGAGCGTGGCCGCCGCGGCGGGGCTGCGCGCTCCCGGGCAACCGGGCGCTCCCGGGCAGCCGGACGTCTCCGGGCAGCCGCGCGCTCCCGGGCGACCGAACACCTCCGGATCGCTGGACGTTCCCGGGCAGCTCGCAGCTTCCGGGCCACCGAGCACGTCGGGACCACCGGGCGCCGCCGGAGCGTCCGGCGAACCGCGCGCCCCCGGCGAGATCGGCACGATCGACCGGCCCTCCCCGCCGGACCGGCGATGAACCGCCCGCCGCGCGTCGCCACCGTGATCACCCGGCTCGAAGGCGGGGCGGGGGCGATGGCGCTGCGCGGCGCGCTCGCGCTGGACCGGCGCGAGTTCGACGTCACCGTCATCACCGGCAGCGGCGGCCGGTTGCTGCGGGACGCCGCGGCGGCGGGCGCCGCCTGCGTCCTCGAACCGTCGCTGCGCGCCCCGATCGCCCCCGCCGACGACCTGCGCGCGCTGCTGCGGCTGACGGCGCTGCTGCGGCGCGGTTCCTTCGACGTGGTGCACACCCACTGCGCCAAGGCCGGCGCGCTCGGCCGGGTCGCCGCGGTCCGCGCCGGGATGCGGCGGATCGTGCACTCCTACCACGGCTTCCCGTTCCACGAGTTCCAGCGCGCCCCGCGGCGGCGGACCTACCTGGCGGTGGAGCGCGCGCTGGGGCGGGTCACCGACGTGGCGCTGTGCGTCGGGACCGGGGTCGCGGTGGAAGCGGTGCGGCGCGGGCTGATCGCCCCGGACCGGGTCCGCACCACCGGGGTCGCGGTGCCACCGGTGCCCGTCGACCCGAAGCGGGCGCGCCGCGAGCTGGGGCTGCCCGCCGCGGCGGTCGTCGTCGGCGCCGTCGGCAGACTCGTCTACCAGAAGGCCCCGGAGGACTGGGTGGCCGCGTTGGCGGCGCTGCGGCGCCCGGACGTGACCGGGGTGTGGATCGGCGACGGGGAGCGGGCCGCGCGGGTGCGGGCGGCCGCGGCGCGGCTCGGGGCGCGCGTGGTGCTGGCCGGGGACCGCGCGGACGCGCCGGAGCTGGTGCCCGCGTTCGACGTGTTCGTCCAGCCCAGCCGCTACGAGGGGCTGCCGCTGGCGGTGGTGGAGGCGATGAGCGCGGGCGTGCCGGTGGTGGCCACCGCGGTGAACGCGATCGGCGACGTCGTGGTGCCCGGGGTGACGGGCCTGCTGGTTCCCCCGGCCCGCCCGGACCTGCTGGCCTCCGCGGTGTCCCGGCTGCTGGCCGACCCGGAACTGGCCGCCGGGCTCGCCACCGCCGCGCGGCAGCGGGTGCTCGGCGCGCACACCGCGGCGGCCCTGGCCGCCGACCTCGCCGCCGCCTACCGCGGCGAGCCGGTGACCGCCGCCGCGACCGGGTCGGACCGGTTCGGCGGGCCGGTGGAGCCGCCGCGCCACATCCGTGACCTGCGGTGACGGTCATCCCCTGAAGGTATGAGACTGCAACGAGCGGGCAGTGCCGACGCGAAGTCCGGGTAGCGCGGCCCGCCGGCCGCGGCGTCTCGGAGCGGAGGGGAGCGGTGGTGCGAACCGGATCCTTGCCCGCGCCTGCACCGCCCGGAGCGGACCGGTGGCTGCGCGGCTTGCTGCACGACCTGGGGCACGGCCTGGCGGCCGCGTCCTACTTGACCGAGGGCATGCGCTCGGAAGCGGAACTGCCCGCGCAGGCCCGCGACCGGTTGGAGCTGGTGCACCAGGAGCTGGTGCGCCTGCTGGAGCTGGTCTCGGCGGGCGGCGCCCCGGGCGAACCGGTGGCGGTGGAACTGCGCGGGCTGCTCGGCGGGCTCGCCGCGTCCCGCGCGGGAGCCGGTGCGCCGACGCTGCTGGTGCACCCGGGCGCCCCGGTGCACGTGCGCGCCGACCCGGCGGCGGTGTGGCGGATGCTGGCGAACCTGCTGGACAACGCGGCGCGCGCGGCGGGCCCGGGTGGCGTGGTGGAACTGGGGGCCACCCGCCACCCGGGCGGGGCGGTGACGGCGGAGGTCGTCGACGACGGCCCCGGTCTCGGCCGCGCACCCGCCGCGGGCAGCGGGCTCGGCCTGGGCATCGTGACCGCGCTGGCGCAGTCCTGCGGTGCGCGGCTGCACCTGGATCCGGCGCCGCGGCGGGGGACGCGGGCTCGGCTGGTGTTCCCGGCGGCGTGAGGCTCGCACGGGGCGACGATGGGGGAGAGCGATGGGGGACGGTTCGACGCGGGTGCTGCTCGGCGACGACCACGCGATCTTCGTGGACGCGCTGGTCTCGGCGCTGTCCGCACGCGGGTTCCCGGTGGTCGGCACCGCGGGTTCGATCGCGGCCACGGTCGCCGCGGTGCGCAGGCTGGCCCCGGACATCTGCTTGCTGGACCGGTTCTTCGGCGACGGGGACGGGGTGGCGGGGGGGGCGGGGGGGGGGGGGGGGTTTTCCCGGTCGTGGCTGCCCTATTTGTCGGGTGGTGTGCGCCGGCGGGGGCGTGGCGGGTGGGTGTTGGGGGGCCGGCCCCCGCGT
>NZ_JAIUKB010000021.1:0-15509 GCF_020176785.1 Saccharopolyspora sp. 6V
CCCGCGCCCCCGGGCCCCCCGCCCCCCCCCCCCCCCCCCCCCCCCCCCCCGGGGGCCCCCCCGGGGGGGGGGGGGGGGGGGGCGGCCCCCCCCCCCCCCCCCCCCCGGGCCGGCCACGAAGGTCGTGGTGCTCACCGCCGACGGGGACGCCCGCGGGGTGCGCGGCGCGCTGGCGGCGGGCGCGGCGGGGTACGTGAACAAGATGTGCGGGCTGTCGAACCTGCTGGACGCGCTCACCGCGGTCGCGGCGGGGGAGACCGTCGTGGCGCTGGCCGCGTCCCGCGTCCCCGCCCAGCAGCAGCGCGGCGACGCGCTCGACGCGCGGCGGCTCGCCTCCTACCTGACCGCCCGCGAACGCGAGTGCCTCGGCATGCTCACCGAGGGGGCGCAGACGGCGACGATGGCGAAGTCGCTGGGGGTGTCCCCGGCGACGGTGCGCACCCACGTGCAGGCGGTGCTCACCAAGCTCGGCGTGCACTCCCGCCTCGAAGCCGCCTCCCTCGCCCTCCGCCACGACCTGATCGCCGCACCGCAGCGCTGCGTCAAGTGAGGCCGGTGGACCGGCCCGTTCGACCGGCCCGCTCGACCGGCGCAGCGGGACGAACGGGCCGGGTCGCGGCGGGTCAGGGCAGGACGGCTTCGATGAGGTGCGGTCCGGGTTCGGCGGTGGCGCGGCGCAGGGCGGTGCGGAGCTCCTCGCCGGTGGTGGCGCGCACGGCGGGGACGCCGAAGCCGGTGGCCAGCGCGACCCAGTCGGCGCCGGGATCGGCGAGGCTGGTCATGCCGGTCGCCGCGGGCCCCGGACGGCGCACCCCGGCGCGGCCGAGCTCGGCCTCCAGGATGCGGTACCGGGAGTTCGCGCAGATCACGGTCGTCACGTCGAGCCCTTCCCTGGCCTGCGTCCACAACCCCTGCAGCGTGTAGGCGGCGCTGCCGTCGGCCTGCAAGGTGACGACCGGCCGGTCGGGGGCGGCGAGCGCGGCGCCGGTGGCGACCGGGATGCCCATGCCGATCGCCCCGCCGGTCAGCGCGAGCTCGGTGTGTGCGGGCGCGGCACCGGCGACCGCCGGGTAGGCCGCGGCGGCGGTGACGCCCTCGTTGACGATGATCGCCCCGTCGGGCTGTTCGAGCGCGATGGCGCTGGCGACGGCCTTCGCGTGCAGCTCGCCCTCCGGCGGGCGCAGCACCGGCTGCTCGCGGGCGGGAGGTTCCGCGTCGGCCCCGGCCGCCTCGGCGAGCGCGGCCAGCGCGCCGACGGCGTCCTCGTCGAGGTCGGCGAGGGTGTGCACCTGGACGTGCTCGGGCACCGGAACGCTCGGCTGGCCCTGGTAGCCGAAGAACGACACCGGGACGCCGGTGCCGACGAGCACCAGGTGGGTGTGCTCGGCGAGCGCGGCGAGCGTGTCCTCCGGGAAGTACGGCAGCGAGCGGACGGTGGGCACGCCGGGGCCGCGTTCCAGGCGCGCCGGGTTCCGCTCGGCGAACACCCGCCCACCGGTGGCGGCGGCGATCCGCGCGCCCAGCCGCAGCCCCTCCGCGCCCAGCGCCTCCCCGCCGAGCAACAGCACCGGGCGGCCCGGCCCGGCGAGCAGCTTCGCGATCCCCGCGACCCGCTGCTCGTCCACAGTGGATCGATCCGGTTCCGCCGGGATCGCGGGGACTTCGCCGCCATCGGTCCACATGTGGTCGGCGGCGGCGATCAGCGTCGCGGGCATCCGCTCGCGCAGCGCGGCCTGCCGGACTTCGAGGAATTCGCCCGCGGCAGCCGCGGTGCTCGTCGTGCGGAGCACCCGGCACGACACCGGCCGCGCCAGCGAATCGATGTCGGCGGCGAGCGGCGCGTCCGCGGCCTGGTGCCAGGTGGCGTGCTCGCCGATCACGTTGAGCACCGGCGTGCGGGCGCGTCGCGCGTTGTGCAGGTTCGCGATCCCGTTGGCGAAGCCCGGACCCAGGTGCAGCAGCGTCATCGCCGGTCGCCCGGTGATCCGCGCGTAGCCGTCGGCGGCGCCGGTCACCACGCCCTCCGCGAGGCCGAGCACCGTTCGGATGCCGCCGACCGAGTCGAACGCCTCCACCAGCGGAAGTTCCGTCGTGCCCGGGTTCGCGAAGCACGTCGTCACGCCCGCCTCGCGGGCCGCGGTGAGCAGGCTCTCCGCACCGTTCACACCCGTTCCCCTCTCCACTCGGTTCCCAGGTCATGCTGCAACCGGCCAGCCTCGCGGACAACCACTGACTCCGACTTCGCGTCATCTGTTGCGTGGTGCTCGGGTGGCGGAACCTCAGCGGCCCCCTCGCTGCGGATCGTTCTCACAGGTGGCTCCGCCACATGCGACAACGCTGTCCTCGCGAGGGAACCGCTGAGAACCCGCGGGTGGTCCGGTTGCGTGCGTGGTCGCTGCTCATCGGCTTCGCCGCTGACAAGACACCGCCACGACCCGCAGGGCCGGTTCGGAGGCGTGGCGGTGGCCGCACTGCGCAACACGAGTCGAGGGGCGACCAGTAAAGTGTTCGCGGGACGTTGACGACGTGGTGGCAGGCGAATGCGGAACGTGAGACTGGGGCGGCGGAGCCTGCTGTCCTTGATGGGTGCGACGGCGGTCGGTGCGACCGCGGCGGCGTGCGGGCGCTCGAACCCGGGGGTCGCCACGGCCGAGGCGCCGCTGCGCAGACCGATGCCCCGGACCCCGGCGGCGACCGGGCCGGTGCTCCGGGTCGACACCGAGCGGTCCTACTACCGGGACGGGGACGTGCAGCTCATGTTCGCGTTCCCGAACGGGCTGGAGGCCACCGAGAACCTGCCGATCGTGCTGTACCTGCACGGCAGGGATGGGATGAGCCCCACCCCGATCCCGTACGAGACGCTGAGCAAGCTCGAAACCGAGTACGCCGGCGGCGCCATCCCGCCGTTCGGCCTGCTGGCGGTGGACGGCGGCTTCAACTCGTACTGGAACGACGGCTCCGCCAACGGCGACCTGCTCAGCATGCTGCTGGAAGAGGTCCCGGCCTGGCTGCGGTCCCGCCACCTCGGCGACCGCGACGGGCTGCCGTTCGCCGTCGCCGGAATATCGACCGGCGGCTTCGGCGCGCTGAACTACGCGGCCGAACGCACCCAGGTGGGCCTGCCCGTGGAGGCCGCGGCGCTGCTGGCACCCGCGCTGCCCGTGACCTGGGAGCTGATGAACGAGAAGGGCGTGTTCGCCACCGAGCAGGAGTGGCACGAGCACGACCCGCTGCGCCACACCGACCGGCTCGGCGACGTCCCGCTCGGCCTCTGGGTCGGCGACGTCGACGTGTACCGGGAAGGCGCCGAGCAGCTGGCCGCGGAGCACCCGAACACGCCGGTGATGTCGGTGCTGCCCGGCGGGCACGACGGATCGGTGTTCGACGCGGTCGGCTCGGAGATGCTGCGGTTCCTCGCGACCGGGGTGTCCGCGGAGGGCTGACCGGAGAGCGGGGCCGCGGGTGGTCAACCCGCCCTCCGGGCCCCGCTCACGCCTCCTGGTGGGCGATGAGGTGTTCCAGGACGAACCGGGTCAACTCCTCCGGTGCCTGTTCCGGGACCCAGTGCGAGACGTCCTCGACCATCTCGAACCGGTAGTCGCCGTCGACGTGGTCGCCGGTGGCCAGCGCCGCCGTGGAGCCGAGCGCGGCGTCCTCGGTGCTCCACACGTACAGCGTAGGCACCTGGATCCGCCCGATGGGCCCGGCGAACTTCGCCGCGCGGTACCAGTTCAGCGCGGCGTCCAGCGCGCCCGGTTCGGTGAAGCGCTGCACGTACTCCTCGACGTGCGGCTCCGGGATCTTGTACTCGTAGATCCGGCGCAACCGCCGCGCGCCGTCCTCCAGCAGCTGCTTGTCGGAGCCGGAGCGGCGGAACACCTGCATGTACTCGGAGCGTCGCTGCTGGTCCTCGTCCTCGCGCAGCGCGCGGGCGAACGCGTCCAGGTGCGGCACGGACACCGCGGTGAGCGTCGTGATCCGCTCCGGGTGGGCCGCGGCGACCGACCAGGCCACCGCCGCACCCCAGTCGTGCCCGACCACGTCGAACCGGTCCCAGCCGAGCCGGTTGGCGATGGCGAGCACGTCGCCGACCAGCGCCTCCATCCGGTACTCGAAGACCTCCGCCGGGCGCACTCCAGGGGAGTAACCGCGCTGGTCGGGCGCCACGGCGTGGCAGCCCGCGCCGCCGAGCACGGCGAGCTGCTCCCGCCACTCGATGGCGGCCTGCGGGAACCCGTGCAGCAGCAGGACGGGGCGGTCGCCTTCGGCGCCGGCGCTGAGCGCGTCGAAGGTGCCCGCCGGGGTGGGGATCTGGATGTAGTCGGCCACGACTGCACTGTAGGACTTCGGCCGTCGCCCCGGTCCGCGCGGTGGCGGGCGGTGCCACCGCGCGGGCGGGCGGCGGACTACTCCTCGATGCGGTAGCCCCAGCTGCCGCGGTGTTCCTGCCCGGGACGCAGCACGATCAATCCGTCACCGGTGACGAAAGCGTTGGGGGCGCACGTCATCGGCTCCACGGTGATGCCGGAGCGCGCGGGCCGGTCGGTCTCCGGCGAGTCGTCGGTGTAGACCTGCAGGTAGCCGTGCGTGCGGTCCACCCACAGCGCCACCTCGCTCCCATCCGACCGTCCGAACCGGACGGTCGCGGTGCCCTCGGCGTCCTGGGCCAGGTCGGTGAACGCGGTGTCCATCACCGTCGACCCGATCGGCCGCGCCGCGCGGAAGTCGAACTCGCCGCCCGCCACCGGGGAGGTGCCGGTGGGCAGCAGCCGGTCGTCCACCTCGTAGTAGGTGTCCGCGGGCAGCTCCAGCACGAGGTCGTCGAGGGGGCCGGTGCCCGCCGCCAGGTAGGTGTGGTTCGCCGTGGCGAACGGGGCGTCGCCGGAGCCGATGTTGCGCGCGGACAGCGTGCTGCGGAACCCGCCGCGCTCCAAGGCGAACTCGATGCGGAACGCCAGCTGGAACGGGTAGCCGTAGTGCGGCGGCAGCACGTGCTCCAGCACCACGCGGTCCCGCCGGTGCTCCACCGGACTCCACTCGGTGAAGCCCATCAGGCCGTGCAGCGCGCAGTCGCGTTCCGGCTCGTTGATCGGCACCTGCAACCGCTCGCCGCCGAACTCGTAGCTGCCGCCGTCGATGCGGTTCGCCCACGGCAGCAGCGTCTTGCCCTGCCAGCCCTCGCCGAGCTCGTCGGCGCCGTGGGTCAGCAGCATCTCGGTCCCGTCGACCTGCCAGGACAGCATCGTCGCCGCCACGCCCGCGACCACGGCGGTGTGCCGCCCGGAGCGCAGCTCGTAGAGCCTGCCGTGCATCGACCTCCCGGCACCGGCCGGGGGGTCCGCCGCGGCGCGCCCGGCACCGGGCAGCGCCCCGGCCGCGGCGGTCAGCCCGGCCGCGCCGGCCGCGGCGAGCGCGGCACCGCCCAACGATCGCCTGCTCCACCTGGTGGGGGAACCGTGCTCCTGGGACATCGTCGTCCTCCTCGTCGCGGGAATCCGTTGCTGCGGTGGAAAGAACGCCCCGGCCGGTAGTGGGTCCGGCGGGGGCGTCGCTCACGGGGTGGCCGGGTCGACCACGCCCCGACCGATCACGGGGTGCCCGCGTCGATCACGGCCCGGTTCGCGGCGCGCACCGCCTCCAGGTCCGGCTTCAGGATCTGCCGGTCGTAGGTGAAGAAGCCGTTCACCTCGTTCTCCACGTCGGTGGTCTGCGTGTAGACCGACGCCGACAGCCCCTTCTCACCGATGATGCGCACCAGGTCGTCGTGCACCTCCTGGTAGCGGCGGGTCAGGTCCGCGCGGGTGTCGACGATCTCGTAGGACGAGGGCTCACCGGGCCACAGGTGGCCGTCCTCGACGAGACCCAGCCCGCCGTACTCGCCGTCCACCGAGGCGCGGTCTCCGGTCACGTCCGGCGCGCCGGGGCCGACGTAGGTGTGGTCGTCGTAGATGTGCCCGGCACCGGTGTCCGGCAGCGAGTCGCAGCAGTTCACGCCGCTGGCCGCGTTCACCAGCCGGGTCGGGTCCTGCGCTTCGACCTGCTCGGCGACGCGAGCGGTGTCGAACTCGCCCCAGCCTTCGTTGAACGGCACCCACGTGACGATGGACGGCGAGTTGTGCAGCTGGTCGACGATGTCGGCGGCCTCGGCCTCGAAGTTCGCCTTCGCTTCGTCGCCGGGGGTCTGCCCGTTGACCAGCGCGGGGATGTCCTGCCACACCAGCAGGCCCAGCTGGTCGGCGTGGTAGTACCAGCGGGCGGGCTCCACCTTGATGTGCTTGCGCACCATGTTGAAGCCGAGTTCCTTGGTCTGCTCCAGGTCGAAGCGCAGGGCCTCGTCGGTCGGCGCGGTGAAGATGCCGTCCGGCCAGTAGCCCTGGTCCAGCGGGCCGTGCTGGAACAGGATCTTCCCGTTCAGCGCGAGCCGCGGCCTGCCCTGCTCGTCGTCGACGAGCCCGATGGAGCGCATCCCGGCGTAGCTGCCGACCTCGTCGACGGGCTGCCCGTCCTCGCCGAGCAGCCGCACCGCCACGTCGTAGAGGTACGGGTCGTCCGGCGACCACAGGTGCGGATCCGGCACTTCCAGGCGCACGTCCTGGCCGGCCTCACCGGTGGCGGTGGCGACCTCCGCGCCGCCGTCCCGCTCGCTGAGCACGACTTCGACCCGGCCGCCCCGCGAACCGTCCGCGCGCACGGCGAGGCTGCTCGACGCCAGGTCCGGGGTGATCTCGAGGTCGGTGATGTGCGCGTCGGCGACCGGCTCCATCCACACCGTCTGCCAGATGCCGGAGGCGCCGGTGTAGAAGATGCCGCTGGGGTCGTTGCGCTGCTTGCCGACCGGGAACGGGGAATCCTCGTTGCGGTCCTCGACCGCGACGGTCAGCTGCTGCGGGCCCTCGCCGGTGAGCGCGTCGGTGACGTCGGCGCTGAACTCGGTGAAGCCGCCCTGGTGGGTGGCGACCTCCTGGCCGTTGACGCTGACGGTCGCCTGCTGGTCCACGGCGCCGAAGTGCAGCAGCACCCGCTGCCCGGACCAGTCCGCGGGCACCTCGAACTCGCGCTGGTACAGCAGGTGGTCGTCGTGGCGCTGGATGCCGGACAGGCCGGACTCCGGCGGGTAGGGCACCAGGATCTGCTCGTCGGTCTCGGCGGGCGGGGAGTCGGATCCGGCGAAGTCCCACAGCCCGTTGAGGTTCTGCCAGCGTTCGCGCGTGAGCTGCGGGCGCGGGTAGTCGGGCAGGGCGTTGTCCGGGCCGACCTGGTCGGTCCACGGGGTCGCCAGCGGCGGGTCCTTCGGTTCCCATGCGGCGGGTTCGGCCTGAGCGGGCATGCCGGTCACGGTAGCGAGCATGGCGGCGCCGATCAGAGCGCCGACGCGGAATCGGACTAGTGGTCGGCGGGTCAACGCGCGGCGGTGCACGTGGCCTCCTGGTGGATTCGAGCCGGTGGGGGAGGGGACGGGTCGAGTCGGCTCGCGCCGATCGGTGCAGCCCCCAGGCGCCGCGGCTCGCGCTCGCGCCCCCGGAGACGGTGAAAAAGGACGAAAGCGAAGCCACAACAAGCAACAAGAATGACCACGACCACACGTGAAGTCAACGGCACCACCCGAATGCCCGCGCATCGGACCAACGCCATGGATCTGATCGGGCGTGCCGGTTAAGTTGGTCCGGCGCGCCGGCGATCGTCCGAACGGGACGGTCGGCGGCCGCGCGGCACGTGCACCCGGTGGCCGAGGAGGACGCGGACGTGACCGAGCAGACCGATGCGGGCGCGGTGGCGGCGGGACCCGGTGGCGTCGAGTTCCTCGCTGCCCGGGACCTGCTGCTGAACACGCGCGAGGACTACGCCGCCGCCAGGGACGCGTTCCGCTGGCCGCGCCCCGCCGAGTTCAACTGGGCGCTGGACTGGTTCGACACCATCGCCGGACGCCAGGACCGCACCGCGCTGTGGATCGTCGAATCCGACGGCTCCGAGCGGAAGTTCTCCTTCGGCGAGCTGTCCCGCCGCTCGAACCAGGTCGCGAACTGGCTGCGCGGGCTCGGTGTGGCCCGCGGCGACCGGCTGATCCTCATGCTCGGCAACCAGGTCGAGCTGTGGGAGACCATCCTCGCCGCGATGAAGCTCGGCGCGGTGATCATCCCGGCGACGCCGCTGCTGGGGCCCGCGGACCTGCGCGACCGCGTCGACCGCGGCGCCGCGAAGCACGTGGTGACGACCTCCGCGCACGCGCCGAAGTTCGCCGACGTGCCCGGGGACTACACCCGGATCGCGGTCGGCGGCGCCGACGGCTGGCACGCCTACGCCGACAGCGCGGCGGCCGCGGAGACCTTCGAACCGGACGGACCGACCTCGGCGGCGGACCCGCTGCTGCTGTACTTCACCTCCGGCACCACCGCGAAGCCGAAGCTGGTCGAGCACACCCACGTCTCCTACCCGGTCGGACACCTGTCCACGATGTACTGGATCGGGCTGGAACCGGGCGACGTGCACCTGAACATCTCCTCGCCGGGCTGGGCGAAGCACGCGTGGAGCAACGTGTTCGCGCCGTGGAACGCCGAAGCGACGGTGTTCATCCACAACTACGAGCGCTTCGACGCGACCGCCCTGCTCGGCGAGATGCAGCGCTGCGGCGTGACCAGCTTCTGCGCCCCGCCGACGGTGTGGCGGATGCTCATCCAGGCCGACCTGAGCGCGCTGCGCACCCCGCCGCGCAAGGTGCTGGGCGCGGGCGAGCCGCTGAACCCGGAGGTGATCGAGCAGGTCCGCCGCGCCTGGGGCGTGACCATCCGGGACGGCTTCGGCCAGACCGAGACCAGCGTGCAGGTCGCCAACACGCCCGGCCAGGAGCTCAAGCCCGGCTCGATGGGGCGGGCGCTGCCCGGCTTCGAGGTGGCGCTGATCGATCCCGCGACCGGTGCGGAGGCCGAGGAGGGCGAGATCTGCCTGCGGCTGGACCCGCGCCCGGTCGGCCTGATGACCGGCTACGCCGACGATGCCGAGCGCAACGCCGAGGTGCTGCGCGGCGGCTACTACCACACCGGGGACGTGGGTTCGCGGGACGCGGACGGCTACATCACCTACGTGGGCCGCACCGACGACGTGTTCAAGGCATCGGACTACCGGATCTCGCCGTTCGAGCTGGAGAGCGTGCTGCTGGAGCACGAGGCGGTCGCCGAGGCCGCGGTGGTGCCGTCCCCGGACCCGATCCGGTTGGCGGTGCCGAAGGCGTACGTGGTGCTCGCCGCGGGCTGGGAGCCGGGGGAGGCCACGGCGCTGGCGATCCTGCGCTTCGCCCGCGAGCACCTCGCCCCGTACAAGCGGATTCGCCGCCTGGAGTTCACCGAGCTGCCGAAGACGATCTCCGGCAAGATCCGCCGCGTCGAGCTGCGCACCCGCGAGGAGGAGATCCACGCGGAGCCGTCCCCCGCGGGCGAGTACCGCGAGGAGGACTTCCCGGACCTCAAGTCCTGATCGCGTCGGTTCCCGCGCCGGGCGGTGCCGTTCGGCCGTCCGGCGCGACGACGTTCCTGCGCCGTCGACCCGCGCCCGCCGGCGGGTCCGGGCGGCACGGGGTGCGTTCGGCGGCCGTCCCGGTGCTCCGGGCGGTCCCGGTGACGCAGCACCATGGTCCAATCCGGTCTGGTTAGGGTAACCTAACACTCGATCCCGGGGGTGGGATCGTGCCGATGACCGGGGAGGCGACGTGGACGGTCGCGACATCACCGAGGCGGATCCGGACGTGGTGAGCTCCGAGGAGCAGCTGCGCGAGATCATCGCCGAACCGCACCGGGCCATCGCCGAGAAGGCGATCGACCACGTGGACGAGCAGTCCGCGCTGTTCCTGCGCGCCTCCCCGTTCTTCGTGCTGGCCACCACGTGCCCGGACGGTTCGATGGACGTCTCACCGCGCGGCGACGCGCCCGGCGGGGTGCTGGTGGCCGAGGAGGGCCGGGCGCTGGTGTTCGCCGACCGCAAGGGCAACCGGCGGCTGGACAGCCTGCGCAACGTCCTGCGGCACCCGCAGGTGGGCATGCTGTTCTTCGTCCCCGGCTCGAACGACACGTTGCGGGTCAACGGCACCGCCACCGTCCTGCGCGGTGGGCCGCACCTCGACGAGCTGGCGGTGGACGGCAAGCGCCCGGACCTGGCGATCCGGGTGCGGATCGACGAGCTGTACCTGCACTGCGCGAAGGCGTTCCTGCGGTCCTCGCTGTGGGACCCGGCGAGCTGGCCGGAACCCGGCACGGTGCCGAGCGCGGGGCGCATCGCGAAGAGCCAGGCGGGCAGCCGGATGCCGGAGTCGGTGTTCAACGCCGCGCTCAAGCTCGACGCCCGTTTCCGGAAGTACTGACCCCTCCGCTCGCACGTCCGGCGGAGGTCGGATGGGCGCGGCGCGGGGGAGCGGAATTCGGGTGAGACTTGTCTCCGGCCGGGAGCGGCCGCCATTCGCGGGGATCAATTCAGAATTCGCCGAATTCGTGCCGATCCAGTTCGGCTCCCGGGAGCGCGGGCGGCCGGTGCGGTCCGCCGGCGCGGGGGCGCTCCGCGGTCCCCGGGGCTGGACGCGCGTGTGCGCTGCGACGATGGTCCGATCGGTGGAGCAGGTCGGCGGCCGGGCCGGGCAGGCGGACTCAGCGGAAAATCCCGGAAAAACCTCGTCGGGGGCTGGCGCATCGGCCGTGGGCATCGTAACATCCCTAGCTCCCCGGACCGATGTCATCGGCGCAAAAAGGGAAATCGGTACCCGCCGCGAGCCCCGTCCCCGAAGTTTTGTGGGCATTCGCGGTTGCGCTATTCGCTGTTGTCGTGGTAAGTGCTGCGTACGCGATCGTACACACATCGGCGCTGCGGTGCACTTATGCGATCGTGACATGCCGCAAAATGGGGAAGAAAAAACGCTGGTGGCAGCGCATATTTTTACCCAGGGTGACGATGCGAATCACGCTTATATCCCATTGCTGTGATCAGTGTCACATCTCTGCACGCTTGCTTCGGCAACTCATTCGAATAGTTTGGTTACTCGACGCACGGATTTCGCGTCGAGCGCCGGTCGGCAATGGAGCGGGCCGAGTGCGACGACTGGCGTAGGTGCGCGGCCTGAATTCATCGGCCGCCCACGCCGGCGCGTAGGTGTCGCCTTTATTCGAGCGGCGACCCCGCACGACCGCGAGTTGATCTCGACGAGGCGGATTCGCGCGGACTGAGTGGTGCATGAGGCGCATGACCAACGCGAGTGGTGGGAGTGAAGCATGGCCAAGAGCGTGGACGACCTGGCTCAGCACGGTGAACGCGGTGGAGCGGCCGAGGACCCGGCCGAACTGGTGGCCCGCGAGGAGCAGGTCTTCGGCGACAACCCGTTGGAAGTGCGCGAATCCGACCATTACACGCACGAGTACGTCGGCGGGTTCGTCGACAAGTGGGACGACCTGATCGACTGGAAGAAGCGCTACGAGAGCGAGGGCCGGTTCTTCATCGACCAGCTCAAGGCGCGTGGTGTCGAGTCCGTGCTGGACGTCGCCACCGGCACCGGGTTCCACTCGGTGCGGCTGCTGGAGGAGGGCTTCGAGACGGTCAGCGCCGACGGCAGCCCCCAGATGCTGGCCAAGGCGTTCAGCAACGGCCTGACCTACGGCGGGCACATCCTGCGCGTCGTGCACGCCGACTGGCGCTGGCTGAACCGCGACGTGCACGGCGAGTACGACGCCATCATCTGCCTGGGCAACTCGTTCACGCACCTGTTCTCCGAGCGCGACCGGCGCAAGGCCCTGGCCGAGTTCTACGCCATGCTCAAGCACGACGGCGTGCTGATCATCGACCAGCGCAACTACGACGCCATCCTGGACGACGGGTTCTCCAGCAAGCACACCTACTACTACGCGGGTGACGACGTCTCCGCGGAGCCCGACCACGTCGACGAGGGCCTCGCCCGGTTCAAGTACACCTTCCCGGACAAGAGCGAGTTCTTCCTCAACATGTACCCGCTGCGGAAGAACTACGTGCGGCGGCTGCTGCGCGAAGTCGGATTCCAGCGGATCGACACGTACGGCGATTTCCAGGAAACCTACGCCGATCAGGACCCGGACTTCTTCATCCACGTCGCGGAGAAGAACTACCGAACCGAGGAAGAATTGTCGGACGTGTATTCCACGGCGGTGCACACCGCCCGGGATTACTACAATTCCGAGGACGCCGACAACTTCTACTACCACGTGTGGGGCGGCAACGACATCCACGTCGGCGTCTACAACACCCCGGACGAGGACATCGACGCCGCGTCCCGGCGCACCGTGGAGCGCATGGCGAGCAAGGTCGAGATCACCCCGGAGACCCGGATCCTCGACATCGGCTCCGGCTACGGCGGTGCCGCTCGCTACCTGGCCAAGACCTACGGCTGCAAGGTGGCGTGCCTGAACCTCAGCGAGGTGGAGAACGCCCGCAACGTCCAGTTCAACGAGGCCGCGGGCCTCAGCGAGCTCATCGAGGTCAAGGACGGCTCCTTCGAGGACATCCCGTTCCAGGACAACGCCTTCGACCTGGTGTGGTCCCAGGACGCGATCCTGCACAGCGGTGACCGCGAGCGCGTGCTGGAGGAGGTGACCCGGGTGCTGAGCAAGGGCGGTTCGTTCGTGTTCACCGACCCGATGGCCGCCGACACGGCCCGCAAGCGGGACCTGGGTCCGATCCTGGATCGGCTGAACCTGGACACTATGGGTTCGCCCGGCTTCTACCGGCGCGAACTGGCCCGCCTGGGCCTCCAGACGATCGACTTCGAGGACCTCAGCTCGTACCTGCCCGTGCACTACCAGCGCGTGCTGGACGTGCTGGAGTCCCGCGAGTCCGAACTGTCCGACCGCATCGGTGAGGAATATCGCACGAAGATGAAGCGGGGCCTGCGGGCCTGGGTGGAGTCCGGCAACGCCGGAAGCCTGGCATGGGGCATCATCCACGCCCGTGCATGATCATCGATCGTGCGTGCGGTCGGCTCCGCTGGGCCGGTCGGCGGGGTGCCAGTGAGTGGACACTCATGACATCCGTGTCACGAGTGCGCAAGGATCGAAGCAGCCAAAGAAGCTGAGAGGTGAGGTTGAGCCGTGAGTGAGATCAACCGCAGGTTGTTCACCAGTGAGTCCGTGACCGAGGGGCACCCGGACAAGATCTGCGACGCGATCAGCGACTCCGTGCTGGACGCGATGCTGGCCCAGGACCCGCGTTCCCGGGTGGCGGTGGAGACCCTGGTCACGACCGGCCAGGTGCACGTGGCCGGTGAGGTCACCACCGACGCCTACGTCGACATCCCGTCCATCGTGCGGGAGAAGATCCTCGAGATCGGTTACGACTCGTCGTCGAAGGGCTTCGACGGCAACTCCTGCGGCGTGAACATCGCCATCGGCGCGCAGTCCCCCGACATCGGCCAGGGCGTGGACACCGCCCACGAGAGCCGTGTCGAGGGCGTCATCGACGAGATCGCCAAGCAGGGCGCCGGCGACCAGGGCCTGATGTTCGGCTACGCCTGCAACGACACCGACGAGCTGGCGCCGCTGCCCATCACGCTGGCGCACCGGCTCTCCCGTCGCCTGACCGAGGTGCGCAAGGACGGCACGCTGCCGTACCTGCGGGCCGACGGCAAGACCCAGGTGACCATCGAGTACGCCGGGGACCAGCCGGTGCGGCTGGACACCGTCGTGCTGTCCACCCAGCACGCCGAGGACATCGACCTCGACAAGACGCTGACCAAGGACATCAACGAGAAGGTCATCGCGCCCGAGCTGGAGCGTGTCGGCCTGGACACCTCCGACCTGCGCCTGCTGATCAACCCGACCGGCCGGTTCGTGGTCGGCGGTCCGATGGGCGACGCGGGCCTGACCGGCCGCAAGATCATCGTCGACACCTACGGCGGCATGGCCCGCCACGGCGGCGGTGCCTTCTCCGGCAAGGACCCGTCGAAGGTGGACCGCTCCGCGGCCTACGCGACCCGCTGGGTGGCGAAGAACGCGGTGGCGGCCGGGCTGGCCGGGCGCATCGAGGTGCAGGTCGCCTACGCGATCGGCAAGGCCGCCCCGGTCGGGCTGTTCGTGGAGACCTTCGGCACCGAGAACGTCGACCCGGTCAAGATCCAGGCCGCGATCAACGAGGTGTTCGACCTGCGTCCCGCGGCGATCATCCGGGACCTGG
Organism: Saccharopolyspora sp. 6V; assembly: GCF_020176785.1. NCBI lineage: Bacteria > Bacillati > Actinomycetota > Actinomycetes > Pseudonocardiales > Pseudonocardiaceae > Saccharopolyspora > Saccharopolyspora sp. 6V. Next base: position 14,170 of record NZ_JAIUKB010000021.1, read on the forward strand.
ATCTGCTGCGCCCGATCTACGCGCAGACCGCCGCCTACGGCCACTTCGGCCGCAGCGACGTCGAACTGCCCTGGGAGAACACCGACCGGGCCGCCGCGCTCAAGAGCGCCGCGGGCATCTGATCGACTAGTGCGGACGAACGCACGGGCTGCCACGGGGCGCGGTACTGCCGCGCCCCGCGGCCCGGTGCGCCCGAGGTATCGAGAAGTTCTCAAGGCCGGTGGCCGACGATGTCGCCGGCCGGCCGAGAAGGAGTTGTTGCAGTGCGGATTGCGGTGACCGGGTCGATCGCCACCGACCACCTGATGTCCTTCCCGGGCAGGATCGCCGAGCAGCTGATCGCGGACCAGCTGGAGCAGGTGTCCCTGTCCTTCCTCGTCGACGAGCTGGAGGTGCGTCGCGGCGGGGTCGCGGCGAACATCACCTTCGGTCTCGGCAAGCTCGGAGTCACCTCGCTGCTGGTCGGCGCGGTCGGCCAGGACTTCGAAGAGTACCGCGCGTGGCTGGAGCGCCACGGAGTGGACACCGCGTCGGTGCACGTGTCCGAGACCAAGCACACGTCCCGGTTCCTGTGCACCACCGACCAGGACTTCAACCAGATCGCCTCGTTCTACCCGGGCGCCATGTCGGAGGCCGCGCAGATCGAGCTCAAGTCCGTCGCGGACCGCGCGGGCGGGCTGGACCTCGTGGTGATCTCCGCGAACGACCCGGACGCGATGGTCAAGTACACCGCGGAATGCCGGGAGCGCGGTTACGCGTTCCTCGCCGACCCCGGCCAGCAGCTGGCCCGGATGGACGGCGAATCGGTCCGCGAACTCGTCCGGGGCGCGAAGTACCTGTTCACCAACGAGTACGAGCACGGCCTGCTGCTGCAGAGCACCGGCTGGAGCCACGACGAGGTGCTCGCCGAGGTCGGCGCCTGGGTGACCTCGCTGGGCGCCAAGGGCCTCAAGGTCGAGTCGGCGGACGCCCCGACCTTCGAGATCCAGCCGCCCAAGGAGAAGCAGAAGGGCGACCCGACCGGTGTCGGCGACGCCCTGCGCGCCGGCTTCCTGGCGGGGCTCTCCGGCGAGCTGAGCGTGGAACGGGCGCTGCAGCTGGGCTGCACGCTGGCGACCGTCTCGCTGGAGACGGACGGGCCGCAGGAGTACGACGTCGAGCGCGAGTCGTTCCTCGCGCGCATCGGTGAGGCGTACGGCGACACCGCCGCCGCCGAGATCGGTTCGAAGCTGCGTTGAGTTCCCCGGGGCGGTGGGGGGGGGGGGGGGGCGCGGCGCCGCCGGGGGGGGGGGGGGGGGGGGGGGGGGGGGGGGCGGGGGGGGGGGCGGGGGTGGCGGAGA
>NZ_JAIUKB010000022.1:0-27526 GCF_020176785.1 Saccharopolyspora sp. 6V
GGCGCGCGGGGGGGGGGCGCGGGCCCCCCCCGCCCCCGCGTCGGGGGTCCCTCGGCGGGGGGCCGCCCCGGGGGGGGGGGGGGGGGGGGGGCCCCCGGCCCCCCCCCCGGCGAGCACACTGGGTTCGGGCGTGGCGCAGGTAGCGTGGGAAGAGGCAGCGAGATGAATGGGGTCAACACGAACGGCGGCGACGGCTCGGGGCGCGACCCGAGCGGATTCTTGACCGCGCTCCAGGAGCGCGTGCTCGTCGCGGACGGCGGCATGGGTACCGCGTTGCAGGCCTACGACCTGTCGTTGGACGACTTCGCGAACCTCGAGGGCTGCAACGAGATCCTGAACGAGACCCGGCCGGACGTGGTCTCCGGGGTGTACCGGAGCTTCTTGGAAGCCGGTTCGGACGCGATCGAGTCGAACACGTTCGGCACGAACCTCGCCAACCTCGGCGAGTACGGCATCCCGGAGCGCATCCGCGACCTCGCGGAGAAGGGCGCCCGGCTGGCCCGGGAGGCCGCCGACGAGTACGCCACGGCCGACAAGCCGCGCTTCGTGCTCGGTTCGATGGGGCCGGGCACCAAGCTGCCCACCCTCGGTCACGCGCCGTACGCGGACCTGCGCGACGCGTACGTCGAGAACGTGCTCGGCATGATCGACGGCGGCATCGACGTGGTCCTGGTGGAGACCTCCCAGGACCTGCTGCAGACCAAGGCGGCGATCGTGGCCGCCAAGCGGGCGATGGAGCAGACCGGCCGCTGGCTGCCGATCATCGCGCAGGTGACGGTGGAGCAGACCGGCACCATGCTGGTCGGCTCCGAGATCGGCGCCGCGCTCACCGCGCTGGAGCCGCTGGGCATCGACCTGATCGGCATGAACTGCGCCACCGGCCCCGCCGAGATGAGCGAGCACCTGCGGGTGCTGGCCCAGCACGCGCAGATCCCGATCTCGGTGATGCCGAACGCGGGCCTGCCCGAGCTCGGCCCGAACGGCGCGGTGTACCCGCTGCAACCCGACGAGCTGGCGACGGCGCTGGCCGGCTTCGTCACCGACTTCGGCGCGCGGCTGGTCGGCGGCTGCTGCGGCACCACCGGCGAGCACGTGCGCGCCGTCTCCGAGGCCGTCGCCGAACTGGCCCCGCAGGCGCGCACCCCCGAGGTGATCCCCGCGGTGTCCTCGGTGTACCAGTCGGTGCCGTTCGAGCAGGACGCCAGCATCCTCAACGTCGGCGAGCGCACCAACACCAACGGCTCCAAGAAGTTCCGCGAAGCGATGCTCGACGGCCGCTACGAGGACTGCGTGGAGATCGCGAAGGCCCAGACCCGCGAGGGCGCGCACATGCTCGACCTGTGCGTGGACTACGTGGGCCGCGACGGCGCCGAGGACATGCGGGAGCTCGCCAGCAGGCTCGCGACCGCCTCCACGCTGCCGATCATGGTGGACTCCACCGAGGCCGACGTGATCCAGGCGGGGTTGGAGCACCTCGGCGGGCGCTGCGCGGTGAACTCGGTGAACTACGAGGACGGCGACGGGCCGGACTCGCGGTTCCAGAAGGTGATGGCGATGGTGCGCGAGCACGGCGCCACCGTCGTCGCGCTGTGCATCGACGAGGAGGGCCAGGCCCGCACCGCCGAGTGGAAGCTGCGGATCGCCGAGCGGCTCATCGCCGAGATCACCGGCACCTGGGGCCTGGACGAGTCGGCGATCATCATCGACTGCCTGGTCTTCCCGATCACCACCGGTCAGGAGGAGGTGCGCCGGGACGGCATCGAGACCATCGAGGCCATCCGGGAGCTCAAGCGCCGCCACCCGCGGGTGCAGACCACGCTGGGCCTGTCCAACGTGTCGTTCGGCCTGAACCCGGCCGCGCGGCAGGTGCTGAACTCGGTGTTCCTCAACGAGTGCCGCGAGGCCGGCCTGGACTCGGCGATCCTGAACGCCTCCAAGATCCTGCCGATGAGCAAGATCGACGAGGAGCAGCGCCAGGTCGCCCTGGACCTGGTCTACGACCGCCGCACCGAGGACTACGACCCGCTGCAGAAGCTGATGCAGCTGTTCGAGGGCAAGACCGCGTCCTCGGCAGGCGCCTCCCGCGCGGAGGAGCTGGCGAAGCTGCCGCTGTTCGAGCGGCTGGAGAAGCGCATCGTCGACGGCGAGCGCAATGGCCTGGAGGCGGACCTCGACGCCGCCATGCAGGAGAAGGCGCCGCTGCAGATCGTCAACGAGAACCTGCTAGCGGGGATGAAGGTCGTCGGCGACCTGTTCGGCTCCGGGCAGATGCAGCTGCCGTTCGTGCTGCAGTCCGCGGAGACGATGAAGACCGCGGTGGCCTACCTCGAACCGCACATGGAGAAGGACGACTCCGGCGGCAAGGGCAAGCTGCTGCTGGCCACGGTCAAGGGCGACGTGCACGACATCGGCAAGAACCTCGTCGACATCATCGTGTCCAACAACGGCTACGACGTGGTCAACATCGGCATCAAGCAGCCGGTGAACGCGATCCTGGACGCGGCGGACGAGAACAAGGTCGACGTGATCGGCATGTCCGGCCTGCTGGTGAAGTCCACTGTGATCATGAAGGACAACCTGAAGGAGATGAACGAGCGCGGCATCGCCGAGAAGTACCCGGTGATGCTGGGCGGCGCGGCGCTGACCCGCTCGTTCGTGGAGAACGACCTCGACGAGGTCTACCAGGGCGATGTCCGCTACGCGAAGGACGCCTTCGAGGGCCTCAACCTGATGGACCGGCTGATGGCCATCAAGCGCGGCGACTCCCCGGAGATCAGCGAGGCCGAGGAGGCGAAGAAGGCCGAGCGCAAGGAGCGCCACGAGCGCTCCAAGCGCATCGCCGAGAAGCGCAAGGCCGAGCAGGGCCCGCTGCCCGACCTCTACGACGACACCGTCCGGTCCGATGTGGACGGTGACGCTCCGGTGCCGACCCCGCCGTTCTGGGGATCGCGCGTCGTCAAGGGCGTGCCCACCGCCGACTACCTGGCGCTGCTCGACGAGCGCGCCACGTTCTTCGGCCAGTGGGGGCTGCGCGGCGCCCGCAAGGGCGAAGGGCCGTCGTACGAGGAACTCGTCGAATCCGAGGGCAGGCCGCGGCTGCGCTACTGGATGGACGAGCTGGCCACCGCGGGCATCCTGCAGCACGCCGCGGTCGTCTACGGGTACTTCCCGGTCGTCACCGAGGGGAACTCGGTGATCGTGCTGGACAAGGAGGAGCCGGACGCTCCCGAACGCACCCGGTTCACGTTCCCGCGCCAGCAGCGCGACCGCAGGCTCAGCCTCGCCGACTTCTTCCGCACCAGGGAGAAGGCGCTGGAGACCGGGCAGGTCGACGTGCTGCCGATGCAGCTGGTCACGATGGGCCAGCCCATCGCCGACTACGCCAACGAGCTGTTCGCGAAGAACTCCTACCGGGACTACCTGGAGATCCACGGGATGGGCGTGCAGCTGACCGAGGCGCTCGCCGAGTACTGGCACCGCCGGGTCCGGCGGGAACTGCTGTGGTCCAGCGGCCGCGCGGTGTCCGAAGAGGACCCGTCGGATGTGACCGAGTTCTTCAAGCTCGGTTACCGCGGCGCTCGCTACTCGTTCGGCTACGGCGCCTGCCCCGAGATCGAGGACCGGGCGAAGATCGTCGAACTGCTGGAGAGCGAACGCATCGGCGTGGAGCTGTCCGAGGAGTACCAGCTGCACCCGGAGCAGTCCACCGACGCGATCATCGCCCACCACCCCGAGGCGAAGTACTTCAACACATGAGGCCGCGGGGGCGGACCGCAGGGCCGATCACCGGCGGTCCGCGCGCGTGCCGCGGAAAACCCGAGCAGGGAAAGCGCCCTGACAGGGATGAAACCCGAGCAGGGAACTCTAGAAAGGAAATCATGAGCGCGAAGCTGCAGAAGGCCAACGGCATCGAGTTCGCCGTCGCCGACCTGAGCCTGGCCGAGGCCGGCAGGCACCAGATCCGGCTGGCCGAGCACGAGATGCCCGGTCTGATGGCTACTCGCCGGGAGTACGCGGACTCCAAGCCGCTCAAGGGCGCGCGGATCGCGGGTTCGCTGCACATGACGGTGCAGACCGCGGTGCTCATCGAGACCCTGGTCGAGCTCGGCGCCGAGGTGCGCTGGGTGTCCTGCAACATCTTCTCCACCCAGGACGAGGCCGCCGCGGCGGTCGTCGTCGGCAAGAACGGCACCCCGGACAAGCCCGCCGGCGTCCCGGTCTTCGCCTGGAAGGGCGAGACCCTCGCCGACTACTGGTGGTGCACCGACCAGCTGTGGGAGTTCGGCGACGGCAAGGTCGCCAACATGATCCTCGACGACGGCGGCGACGCCACCCTGCTCGTGCACAAGGGCGTCGAGTTCGAGGCCGCCGGTGCGGTCCCGCAGGCCACCGACGACGACCCGGACGAGTTCAAGGTCGTCCTGGAGACGCTGCGCAACAGCCTGGCGAAGAGCAAGGACCGCTTCACCAAGCTCGCCGCCGAGATCAAGGGCGTCACCGAGGAGACCACCACCGGCGTGCACAAGCTCTACGAGCTGGTGAAGACCGGTGAGCTGCTGTTCCCGGCGATCAACGTCAACGACTCGGTCACCAAGTCGAAGTTCGACAACAAGTACGGCTGCCGCCACTCGCTCGTCGACGGCATCAACCGCGCCACCGACACCCTGATCGGCGGCAAGGTCGCCGTGATCGCCGGCTTCGGCGACGTCGGCAAGGGCTCCGCCGAGTCGCTGCGCGGCCAGGGCGCTCGCGTGATCGTCACCGAGATCGACCCGATCTGCGCGCTGCAGGCAGCGATGGAGGGCTACGAGGTCAAGACCCTCGACGAGGTCGTCGAGTTCGCCGACATCTTCATCACCACGACCGGCAACTTCAACATCATCACCGCCGACCACATGGCGAAGATGAAGCACCAGGCCATCGTGGGCAACATCGGCCACTTCGACAACGAGATCGACATGGCCGGTCTGGAGAAGACCCCGGGCATCAAGAAGGTCGAGATCAAGCCGCAGGTGCACGAGTTCACCTTCACCGACGGCCACTCCATCCTGGTGCTGTCCGAGGGCCGGCTGCTGAACCTGGGCAACGCCACCGGGCACCCGAGCTTCGTCATGTCCAACTCGTTCACCAACCAGACCCTGGCGCAGATCGAGCTGTGGACGAAGCCCGGCGAGTACGGCAAGGACGTCTTCGTGCTGCCCAAGCACCTGGACGAGAAGGTCGCCCGCCTGCACCTGGACGCACTCGGCGTCAAGCTCACCAAGCTGACCAAGGCGCAGGCCGAGTACATCGGCGTCGACGTGGACGGCCCGTACAAGCCGGAGCACTACCGGTACTGATCCGCCACCGCGGACCAGCCCCGCGTGGGCGCCACCGCCCGGACCTCGTCCCGGGCGGTGGCGGCCCCCGCCTGCCACGACAAGACCCGTCGAGGGGTCGGCGCCCTCCCGCTCCCGTCCCTCGAACCCGATTTCCGGTCGCGGTCCGCACGCGCCCGGCCCCCACGCGCGCGGCCGGGCGGGTTCGCGAGGACCCGCGAGGAAGGAAGGCCTGAGGCCGACATGGACACGATCGCACTCGAACTGGCACCGCCCGACCTCGACGGTGGACACGAGAAGGCCGTGGCGGAAGGCCGCAAGGTGGCCGAGAACAGCCGCGCTGCCGGGCTCGCCGACCGCATCGGCCACCTGATGATCCCGGGCATCATCGCCGAGGACGACGACCGCCCGATCGAGATGAAGCCGAAGATGGACGTCATCGACTTCTGGAACGCGGTGCGCCCGGAGATCGGCGACGTGAAGGGGCTGTGCACCCAGGTCACCGCCTTCCTCGACGAGCAGCAGCTCGGCGACCGGCTGGTGGACCTGCGCAAGGCGGGCATGGAGGGCATCGCGTTCGTCGGCGTGCCCCGCACCATGTCCGACGGCGAAGGCGGCGGGGTGCCGCCCACCGACGCGCTCGCCAAGTTCCAGGACGTGGTGCCGAACCGCGGTTCCATCCTCATCCCGACCCGCGAGGGCGAGCACGGCCGGTTCAACTTCAAGTGCGAACGCGGCGCCAACTACGGCATGACGCAGCTGCTGTACTCGGACGCCATCGTCGGATTCCTGCGGGAGTTCGCCGCGAAGACACCGCACCGGCCGGAGATCCTGCTGTCGTTCGGCTTCGTACCGGGCGTGGAGGCCAAGCGCGGCCTCATCGACTGGCTCATCCAGGACCCGGGCAACCCGGCGGTCGAAGCCGAGCAGCGGTTCGTCGCCTCCATCACCGGGTTGAGCTTCGAGGAGCGCAAGCGCAAGCTGCTCGACCTGTACAAGAGCGTCATCGATGGCGTGGCGGGGCTCGGGTTCCCGCTGAGCCTGCACCTGGAAGCCCCGTACGGGTACTCGAAGCCCGCGTTCGAGGTGTTCGCCGAGATGATCGACTACTGGGCGCCGGCCCAGCGGGCGGCCTGAGGGGCCTTTGCTCGGGTCTTCCTCCGTAGTGGGCGGGTGGCGGAACCTCAGCGGCCCCCTTGCTGCGGGATCTTTTTCCCGAGTGGCTCCGCCACGAGGGAAACGCTGTCCTCGCGAGAGAACCGCTGAGAACCCGCGGGTGGGTCGGCTGCATACGTCGTCGGCGGCTCAGCGGCTCCGCCGCTGACGGGAAGCAGATGAGAACGGTGGCGCGGGCTTGATGCCTGGTCGTGCGCCACTCTGGGACCGGCGTTCGGCGCCGCGCATCGAACGGACCGCTCGGCCACTCCCTTGGGCCGAGCGGTCCGTTCTCGTCAGCGCAGGCGTTCGGCGATCGCGGCGATGTCGGCGGGGGACACCCGGCAGCAGCCGCCGACGAGTGCGGCACCGTCGGCGACCCACCGGTCCACCAGCGCCGGGTCGAACCGCGAGGTGCCGGTCCACCGCTGGTGCACCGCGTCCCAGCCCTCGCCGCTGTTCGGGTACACCACCACGGGTTTGCCGGTGACCGCCCGCGCCACCGGCACCGCGCGGGTCGCGTCCGCGGGGGAGCAGCAGTTCACCCCGACCGCGAGCACGTCGTCCCGCCCGGCCACGAGCGCGAACGCCTCGTCCAAGGGCTGGCCGGCGCGGGTGCGCTCCCCGGAGATCGTGTACGACAGCCAGGCCGGGACGCCGAGCCCGCTCAACGCGTCCAGCAGCGCGGCCGCCTCGTCGACGTCCGGCACCGTCTCCAGCGCGAACAGGTCCGGCGCGGCCTCGGCGAAGACCTCCATCCGCGCGCGGTGGAACGCCACCAGCTCGCGGTGCCCCAACCCGTAGCGGCCGCGGTACTCGGAGCCGTCCGCGAGCACCGCCCCGTACGGGCCCACCGAGGCGGCCACGAACCGGCCGGTGCGGTGCGCCGCGGTCTTGCCCACCCGGTGCGGCACCGGCGCCAGGTGCGCGGCCTCCTGCGCGAGCTCCACGCTGCGCCGCATCAGCTCCGCCGCCTGCTCGCGGCCGATGCCGTGCGCCGCGAACCCCTCGAAGCTCGCCTGGTACCCGGCGGACTTCGCGACCTCCGCGCCCGCGGCGAAGAAGTCCTCGTGCGTCGCCACGACGTCGTCCGGCGCGTCCACCAGGTAGCGCGCCGACCACAACCCGCCGGACAGGTCCGCGCCCCGCGCCTCCAGCGCCGTCGCCAGCCCGCCGTCCAAGATCCGCGGACCGCCCGCGACCAGCTCGTCCACCCCGACACCCATACGGGCAAGGTAATCCTTCCGGCGCGCGTGCTCCCGCCGCCCACGTCGCGGCTCTCACCAGGTGGGCTGCCACCCCTCCGCCACGTCGGACTGCTCGGCACGCATCAGCTCGTGCAGGTAGAACGCCCGGTCGGCCAGCTCACCGAGCTGCGCGGTGGTCAGCTCGATCGCCGCCTCTCCCTGCCGCAGCGCCACCGAACGCGGTGTCGCGACGCTCAGCACCACCTCCGCGCTCGCCGGATCCATCTCTGCCGGAATGCGCCATCCCTCGTTCGCCACGCTCGCTCCTCATGATCAACCGATTGCGTGAAGCGCACGCTAGAAGCCTTCCGGCCGGCACGGCAGCCGGTTGCAAATCGGGGTGAGAATCGCTGGTGTATCAGCTGTTTCACGAAGTGTGCCTACGGAACGCGCGGAAGCGGAGGTAGGCCGGTGCGGCGGGGAGCAAGGTGCGTCAGGTGGGGCTGGGCGCGGGTCTGCGCAAGGCCCGCGAGGAATGCCGGATGTCCACCCGATCGGTGGCCGAACGGATCGGTGTCTCGCACACCTCCATCGCCCGCACCGAACTCGGGACGCGGACACCGGAACCGGAAGAGGTCATCGCCCTGTGCGCCGTGTACGGCATCACCGGAAGGCGCCGCGACCAGCTGATCGAGCAGGTGGACGGCACCGACTTCAGCTCCGCCTGGTTGGCGACCGGACCCGCCACCGCGCAGCAGATCACCAGCCTGGTGGCGTTGGAGACGCGGGCTTCGGAGATCACCGATGTCTCCCTCACCTGGTGCCGGGACTGCTGCAGACACCTGAGTACGCCCGCGCCGTCATCGGAACCCGGGAACGATGCCGAATGGCTGCTATCGACGAGGCTGGCTCGGCAGGCGTTGTTGACCCGGCCGGACGGCCCGTCGGTGCGCTTCCTCGTCGACGAGTTCGCGCTGCGCCGAGTGATCGGCGGGAACACGGCCACCCGCCACCAGCTCGAGCACCTGAACCGGGTGCAGGAGAACCCGCGAGTCCGAATTCAGGTCGTGCCGCGCGATGCAGGGGTCCACGCCGGGTTGGACGGTGCTTTCGTCGTGCTCGAGTTCCCGGCGCGCGAACCCCACGTGTACGTCGAATCGCGTCGAGTCGGGCTCTTCCTGACTCGCCCCAGGACGTTGAACCCTTCATCAGCGGAGTGAAGATATCGATTCGAAAGCGCTGTGCGAGCAGAGGCTCTGCGAAGCTCATCCGGCGGATCTGCGAGGAACTGGGCGAAGTCTGATGGCTGAGGTGTGGCGCAAGAGCACCCGTAGCGGCTCCAACGGCAACTGCGTCGAAGTGGCCATCGCCCCCGCCGAGACCCGGGTGCGGGACTCCAAGGAACCCGACGGCGCGTGGCTGCGGATTCCGGCTGCGCGGTGGCGCGGATTCCTGAACTCGGTGGTGCGCGGGCGCTTCGGCGGGTGAACGGCCTGGCGGGATGTCGCCAGGAGGGCCCGGGAGCGGCGGTGGTGGCGCGATCATCGCCGCATGACCACCGCCTCGACCACCGCCCGCATCGCCGTCACGTTCGCGGCGGCGCTCGCCGTGACCCTCGTGCCCGCCGGGACCGCGCAGGCCGCCACGGCCTACTGCGAAACCCTCACCGACGCCTCGCACCCCGACTGGATGGGCGGGCTGCCCGACGACACCAGCCTCGCCGCGCTGTCCATCCCCGGCACCCACGACACGCTCTCGCTGCACGGCGGCGACATCACTCAGACCCAGGAGGACCACGGCGACAGCGCGGAAACGCTCACCGCGCAGCTCGACGCCGGGGTCCGCGCCATCGACATCCGGGTGCGGAAGGTGGACGACCTGTTCACCATCCACCACGGCACCTTCTACCAGAACGCCAACTTCGCCGACGTGCTCGCCAAGGCCGACGGCTTCCTCGCCGCGCACCCCGGCGAGGCGATCGTGCTGCGGCTCAAGGCCGAGTGCACCGGCGACATCGGGTCCTGCACCGACGAGAACAGCTCCAAGGACACCGCCGAGATCCTCGACTGGTACCGGGACAACGACCCGAACGGCGGGCGGCTGCTCAATCCCGCCGACGACGGGATGCCGGACCTCGGCTCGGTGCGCGGGAAGATCGTCCTCGGCTCGCTGCAGGAAGCGCAGGGCGGGCTCGTCGACGGGTACGGGCTGTCCCAGTTCACCAACGACAACTGGGGCGAGTACGTGCAGGACGAGTACCAGGTGCCGACCATCGGCGACATCGAGACCAAGTGGAACCACGTCCGCGACCACTGGGACAAGACGAACGGCGCCGACTCCGGCGAGATGTTCTGGAACTTCAGCAGCGGATCCAGCCTCGGCGCCGACCCGAAGACCGTGGCCTGCGGCACCGGCGGCATCCGCGGCGTCAACGACCACGCGCTCGAACACCTCGCGGGCAACGACGTGCCGCGCACCGGGGTCGTGCTGATGGACTTCCCCGGCGGGGAGCTCATCGACCAGATCATCGCGCGCAACTCCTGACCCGCGGCGGCACCGTTCGCGCTGCCGGTCGGGTCGTCGGTCCGGTGGTTCGAGCGGCCGATGCTCCAGCAGCAGTTCGTGATCTTCACCTTTCGTGATCGGATTGCTGCTGGTAGCGGCCTGGGGTGGTGCCGGACGTGGCCCGGCTGCCGCGGTCGGGGTGTGGGCGAAGCGTTCGATCGTGCCGTTGGTCCGGGAGCGGGGCAGCGGACTCGAACCGGTCCAGTGCACGGGGCTGACCGAACGGTCCTGCTCGCCGGATTTCCGCGCAGTCTCGGGCGAGGAGAACCGCCGCGACCGGTAACCGAGGAATGCGGCACTGCGGCCGTGCGGATCACCAAGTTCACCCATGCCTGCGTACGGCTGGAACACGAGGGCAGGGTCCTGGTCATCGATCCGGGGACCTGGAGTGAGCCGGGGGCGCTCATCGGCGCGGACGCCGTGCTCGTGACCCATGAGCACGCGGACCACATCGACGTCCTCCGCTTGGCGGGGCTCCGCGTTCCGGTCTACGCGCCGGCCGGCGCCGCCATCACCGGTGTGGACTTCGTCGGCGTCTCTTCCGGCGAAGCGTTCACCGCAGCGGGTTTCCCGGTGCTCGCGTTCGGCAGCCCGCACGCAGCCGTCCACAACGGACAGCCCGGCTGCGCGAACCTGGGCTATCTGGTCGACGGTTCGCTCTACCACCCCGGCGATTCGCTGCACGTGCCCGGGCAGCCGGTGGAGACGCTGCTCGTTCCGGCCCACGCGTCCTGGCTGAAACTCGCGGAAGCCGTCGAGTTCGTCAACGCTGTGCACCCGCGACGCGCGTTCGCGATCCACGATGCCATGCTCAACGAGCGCGGCCTGCGGAGCATCAACAACTGGCTCGCGCAAGCCACCGACAGCGACTACCGCTATCCGGCGCCCGGCGAGTCCCTGTGAACCGTTGGTGCTCCAGCCGGGTTCGGTGATCTGGTTCGTGTCTTCGCCGGTAGTGCCGAAGTCGTGGATCGTCGAACCCGGCCCGGTGTCGCGAGGCAGGCGTACCCGAGGATGCGGAGTGCGCGCGTAGGTCATCGCGGACCCGTCGGCATCCGAGGTCGCGACATTCGGCAGCCGCTGCGTCCCATCCGGGCCGGCATCGCCGGTCACCTCCGGCAGCGTCCACCCGTTCTTGCCAGCCAGTAGCGCCGGCGAACCTCGCGCGTACGCCGCAGCCCGCCGCCGCAGCCCCACCCGGTAAGACCGGCCCGACCGCTGCGGCCAGGTGGTGCGCATCGCCGAGGCGTTCGTGCGGTCGCCGGGTCGTCCGGTCGAGCGTCGCGCGGTCGCCGGTTCGTGCCGCCAGGTGCTGGGGGCCGCCGGTCGGTTCGCCCGGCCGAACCGGACAGCGCCGCCGGGCCGGGCGAACGGTGCAGCGCCCGTCTTCGCTCGGCGCACGGTGTTACTGCAGGTGCCCACTGGAACACGCCGCGGCAGCAACGAAGATGGACCTGTCACCCGTCTCCAGCAGAGAGGGCCGGCATGTCCGAGAAATGGCTCCGCAGCAGCCGCAGCGGCTCGGTCGGCAACTGCGTCGAGGTCGCCCGCTGCGCCGATGTCACCCTCATCCGCGACTCCAAGCAACCGCACGGCGCGCGGCTGCGCGTCTCCCCGGAACGCTGGCGGGGCTTCCTGGACCTCGTCGGCTCCGACCACTGGCACCACCCCTGACCCGTCCGTCGCGGCCGCTGCGCGGCCTCAGGTGAGCACCCCGTTCGTCCGACGGCGATGGGCGAACGCACCTGTCGCCGTCGTGCCGGAACCGGGCTCGTAGGACTCGCCGAGAGCGGACGGTGCGCCGTTCACCTGCGGCGGGGCCGGGGGCGTCCGCGCGGGAGACCATGATCGCGTTTTCCGGAACGGTGCTGGGTGGTGTCACCGCACCGGGTTAACGTGGGGGGGAAGTCAGGTGGGAACGGAGGCGTGATGGACACGGAGAGCACGCTCGCGGCGCTGCGGGCACGGGTACCGGAACAGCGGTTGGTGACCGACCCGGACTCCGTCGGCCGGTACGCCCACGACGAAGCCGAGTGGGCCCCGCACGGCACCCCCGCCGCCGTCGTGCGCCCGGAGAGCACCGACGACGTGGTGGCGGTCGTGCAGGTCTGCCACGAACTCGGCGTGCCCGTGGTGCCGCGCGGCGCCGGTACCGGCCTCTCCGGCGGTGCCAACGCCCTCGACGGCTGCGTGCTGATCTCCTTCGAGCGGATGAACCGGATCCTCGAGATCAACCCGCGGGAGCAGCTCGCCGTCACCCAGCCCGGCGTGGTCAACGACGACTTCCGGGCCGCCTGCCGGGAACACGGCGCCTGGTACCCGCCGGACCCGGCCAGCTCGCCCTGGTCGACGATCGGCGGCAACGTCGCCACCAACGCCGGTGGGGTGTGCTGCGTGAAGTACGGCGTCACCCGGGACTACGTGCTCGGGCTCGAAGCCGTCGTCGGCAGCGGCGAGGTCGTGCGCCTCGGACGGCGCACCGCGAAGGGCGTCACCGGCTACGACCTGTGCGGGCTGTTCGTCGGCTCCGAAGGGACCCTCGGCATCATCACCGAGATCACCGTCAAGCTGCTGCCGGGCGTGCGCGCCCCGGAACGCACCGTCGTCGGCTACTTCGACTCGCTCGTCGCCGCCGGGGAAGCCGTCGCCGCCGTCGCGGCCTCGGGCGTGGTGCCCTCCGCGCTGGAACTGCTCGACCGGCACTGCCTGCGCGCCGTGGACGAGTGGAAGAACATGGGTCTCAGCGACGAAGCCGAAGTGCTGCTGCTCGGCCGCTCCGACACTCCGGGCGAGGCGGGTGAGCAGGAGGTCGCCACGCTCGTCGAGTGCTTCGAGAAGGGCGGCGCCACCTTCAGCGCCGCCTCCACCGACCAGCACGAAGCCGACGCCCTGTTCGCCGCGCGCAGGTTGGCGTACCCGGCGCTGGAACGGCTCGGCCCGCTGCTCACCGAGGACGTGTGCGTGCCGCGAGCCCTGGTGCCGGACATGCTCGCGAAGGTCGAGGCGGCCGCGCAGCGGCACGACACCCTCATCGCGAACATCGCGCACGCCGGGGACGGCAACCTGCACCCGCTGATCATCACCCCGGCCGGGGACGAGGCGGCGCGGACGCGGGCGCAACGCGCGTTCGACGACATCGTCGCCGACGCCATCGCCCTCGGCGGCACCGTCAGCGGCGAGCACGGCATCGGCCTGCTCAAGCGGGCGGGCCTGCACGACGAGCTCGGGCCCACCGTGGTCGGCATGCACCACGCGGTGAAGAACGGCCTCGACCCGGCGGGGATCTTCAACCCCGGCAAGGTCTTCGGCACGCCGGAGGGGTGATCTCCTCGTTCGCTCAGCCTCGGTCGATCGATCGGGCCGCGCTCGGCTCTGCTGGGGCTCGGGCGCGGTAGCTCATCTCGGTCGCCCGCGGAGGAGGTCTCGGGCGGCGTCCTCCACGGTCTGCTCGTCCAGCAGCACGTGCCCTGCGGCGGCGCCGAGCGGGATGAAGCTGTCCGCGCTGGTCACGCGGGCGATCGGTCCGGTGAAACCGCCGTCGACCAGCGCCGTCACCACCGGTTCGGAGACGCCGCCGCTGCGGCGGGTCTCGTCGACCACCAGCACCCGGCCGGTCGCCCGGGCCGCGGCGAGCAGGTCGGCGGCGGGCAGCGGGCTCAGCCAGCGCAGGTCCAGCACCCGGACACCCGCGCCCTCGCGGCGCAGGCGCCGCGCCACCCGCAGACACCTGGGCAGGCCGTTGCCGAAGGTCACCAGGGTCAGCTCGCCGCCGTCGCCGTGGGTGCGGGCCCGGCCGATCGGCACGTGCTCCTCGCTCGGCGCCGGGTACCGGGCGCGCCAGCCGTCGTCGCCCGGCTCGTGCAGGTCCCGCTCGTGGTAGAGCGCGATCGGTTCGAGGAACACGCATACGCGCCCGTCCTCGCGCGCCGCGGCCACGCAGGTGCGCAGCATCGCCGCGGCGTCCTCCGGCCGGGACGGGGAGGCCACCACCAGGCCGGGGATGTCCCGCAGCGCCGCCACCGAGTTGTCGTTGTGGAAGTGCCCGCCGAACCCCTTCTGGTAGCCGTAGCCCGCGATCCGCACCACCATCGGGTTGCGGAACCGTCCGTCGGAGAAGAACCCCAGCGTCGCCGCCTCGCCGCGCAGCTGGTCCGCCGCGTTGTGCAGGTAGGCGAGGTACTGGATCTCCGGGATCGGCAGCATCCCGGCCAGCCCGCTGCCGAGGGCGGTGCCGAGGATGCTCTGCTCGTCGAGCAGGGTGTCGAACACGCGTAGCCCGCCGTAGCTCCGGCGCAGGCCGCGCGTCACCCCGTACACCCCGCCCTTGGTCCCCACGTCCTCGCCGAACACGAGCACCCCGGGATCGGTGGCCAACGCGTCCGCCAACCCGCGGTTGATCGACTCGGCGAGGGTGAGCGGGCCTTCCGATTCCGGTGGCGCGGTGCCGAAGTGCGCCGCGCGCCCCGGTTCGACGCGGGTCGCCCGGTCGCGCACCGCCGCGGGATGCGCCGGGGCGATCGCGGCCATCACCTCGGCGCGGTCGGCGAGCTTCGGCCGGGACAGCACTTGCTCTGCGGTGCGGGCGACCGCGGCGCGCGCGGCCTCGTAGCGCTCCAGCACCGCGCCGGGGGAGCGGACGCCGCGGCGCACCAGCGCGGTCGCGGTGGCCAGCAGCGGGTCTCGCGCGTGGTCGGCGAGGATCTCGGACCTCGTGCGGTAGCCCGATTCGACGTCGGAACCGGCGTGCCCCATCAGCCGGACCGTGCGCAGGTGCAGCAGCGCGGGCCGCCGGTGCACCCGCACCCAGTCCGCCAGCTCGGCCGCGATCTCCAGGCAGCGGACCGGATCGGCACCGTCCGAAGTGGAATAGCGCAGCGCCGGGTGCCGCGCCGCGGCGATCCAGTCCGGTGGGGTGCGCACGCTGATGCCGATCCCGTTGTCCTCGCACACCAGCAGCAGCGGCACCGGCAGACCTTGGTGCGCGGTGTGCGCCGCGGCGTTGATCGCGCCGAGCGCGGTGGAGTGGTTCGCGGAGGCGTCGCCGAAGCTGGTCACCACCACCGAGTCCGGCGGCCACTCGCAGCGCAGCCCGAGCCGCTCGGCGCGGCCCAGCGCGAACGCCAGCCCGGTGGCCCGCGGCAGGTGCGAGGCGATGGTGGAGGTCTGCGGGACGATGCCGAGCTCGCCGTGCCCGAAGACCTTGTGCCTGCCCGCCGAGATCGGTTCCTCCGCGGAAGCGACGACGCCGAGCAGCACGTCCCGCAGCGCGTCGTGCCCCGGAACCTGTGCGGCCCGACGCAGGTAGAACGCCCCGGAGCGGTAGTGCAGCAGCGCCGGATCGGTGGGCCGCAGCGCGGCCGCGACCGCGGCGTTCGACTCGTGCCCGCTGGAACCGATGCTGTAGAAGCCGAGCTTGCGGCGGCCCAGCGACCGCGCGGCGAAGTCCAGGTGCCTGCTCCCGGCCTGCGCGTCGAACAGGTCCAGCAGTGCGGTATCAGAGACGGGACCGTCGGCGGGGCCGGGCTCGTCGCCCGGCGCGAGTTCCGCCACCGCGGTGCGGAAGTGCTCGTCGATCTGCTCGACCTGCTCACCGACGTGGTTCATGATCACTCCGTTCCGCTCGGGCACCGACCACGGGACCCGCGCCCGCTTCCGGTTCGGTGTCGTGCCACCGCAGGTCGACCGGTCCTTCCGGCGGGGCGGCGGGTTCTCGGCCGGGTTCGGCGCCGTCGGGCCACACGGGGAACTCGCCCTCGCCCGCCCAGCGCTCGGCGAGGTCCGCGCCCGCTCGGTGCAGGCAGTCCAGCGCGATCGGCAGCAGCGGGTTGGTGTTCTCCTTGCGGTACAGCGCGCGCACCCGGCGCTGCGGTTGCCGGCCCGCGAGCCGGATGATCCGCACCGACCCGGCGCCGAGCGCGAGTCCGGGCAGCAGCGCGACGCCCATGCCGCGGGCCACCAGGTCCCGGATCACCGAGTAGTCGTTGCTGCGGAAGGTGATCCGCGGGACGAACCCGCTCGCGGCGGCCAGCCGCACCAGGGATCGCGCCCCCGAAGTGTCCCGGCGGGTGCAGATCCACGGTTCGTCGGCCAGTTCGTGCAGCGGAATCTCCGCCGCGCCGGTCAGCCGGTGCCCGGCGGGCAGCACCAGCCGCATCGGTTCGGAGACCACTTCGTCCACCCGCAGCTCCGCGGGCCACTGGCGCGGGTCCAGGTCGTACTCGAACACCACCGCGGCGTCGAGCACGCCGTCGAGCACGCTGTCCACCACCTCGTCCGGTTCGCCTTCGTCCAGCTGCAGTTCCGCGTGCGGGCGCCGTTCGAGCACCGAGGCGAGCACGCCGGGCAGGATGCGGGCGTTGGCGGTGGCGAAACCGGCCAGCCGCAGGCTGCCCTCCTCGCCGCTGACCATCGCGCGCACCTCGCGTTCGAGGGATTCCAGCGCCCCCAGCGCGTCCCGGCTGCGTTCGGTGAGCCGGACGGCGAGCGCGGTGCAGCGGGCGCTGCGCGCCGAGCGCTCGAACAGCGGAGCCCCGACGGCGCGTTCGAGCAGCGCCATCTGCTGGGACACCGCCGAGGCGGTGTAGCCCAGTGCCCGGCCCGCCTCCGCGAAGGAGCCGGTGCGCACGCATTCCTGCAGGGTCCGCAGGTGGATCGGGTTGAGCACGCTGATCAGCCACCCGCGCCGATCGGTTCCGCCTCGGCCCGCGCCGACCGGCCGCGCAGTTCCATCGCCGCCCGCACCCGGTCCTGCGCC
Source organism: Saccharopolyspora sp. 6V (assembly GCF_020176785.1). Lineage (NCBI taxonomy): Bacteria > Bacillati > Actinomycetota > Actinomycetes > Pseudonocardiales > Pseudonocardiaceae > Saccharopolyspora > Saccharopolyspora sp. 6V. Next base: position 16,980 of record NZ_JAIUKB010000022.1, read on the forward strand.
AGGTCCAGCGCGGCGGTGCGCGGATCGAGGCCGCGGTCCCGCGCGGAGCGCAGCACCAGGGAGGTGTTGTCGCGGCAGCGCTCGGCGACCTCGTCGAGGATCCGGTCCGCGGCGGGGCGGAACGCGGACCGGCGCGCGTCCATCGCGAATCCGGCGGCGATGGCACCCCCGGCGTTGGCGATGAAGTCCGGCACGACGGTGATCCCGCGGTCGGCCAGCACCACGCGGGCTCCCGGCGTGGTCGGCAGGTTGGCGCCTTCGACCACGAGGTCGGCGCGGACCTCGGCGGCGAGCTCTGCGCCGAGCACGTCCTGCCCGGCCGCGGGCAGCAGCACGTCGCAGTCGACGAGCAGTTCGGCGCCGCGGTCGAGCCGCTTGACCGCCGGGGCGTCGCGCACGCAGGCGTCGCCGTGCTCGGTGCGGCGCGCCAGCCACCACGGCACGTCCAGCCCGTCCGGGTCGTGCACCGCGCCGTCCACTGTGGACAGCGCGACGACCTGCGCACCGAGCTCGTGCAGGCGGCGGACGGCGGCCGCGCCGACCGCGCCGAACCCCTGGACCGACACCCGCGCCCCGGCGATCGGCCGGCCGCGCAGCCGGAGCGCCGCGTCCAACGCGGCCACGACGCCGTGCCCGGTGACGCCGAGCTCGTCGTAGGGCACGCCGCCCAGCACCTCGGGCACCCCGACGGCGGCGCCCCGGTCGCCGAGCTCGTCCTGGATGATCGCGGCGTCCCGCTCGGTCATGCCCATGTCCAGGCCCGCGACGTAGCTGGCGGGGATCTGGTCGGCGAGCTTGCGCGCGAACGCGCGCACCACGCGCTCCTTGTCCGGCGCGGCCGGGTCGGCGACGATGCCCGCCTTCGCACCGCCGTGGAACAGGTCGGCGGCGGCCCACTTCCACGTCATCACCCGGGCCAGCCGGGCGATCTCGGTGACCGTCACCGCGGGGCTCATCCGGATGCCGCCCTTGCCGGTGCCCCGGGCGGTGTTGTCCACCACCAGCACGCCGCGCATCCCGGTCCGGGAGTCGGAGACGCAGACGATCTTCTCGGGGCCCCATTCGTCGATCGACTGCAACGGGTCGTTCACGGCTGCCTCCAGCGTGATGTCGTCGTGCTGCGATGGCGGAACCGCGCGGGTTCCGGGGCGTGCTCGGCGGTCCGGTCGGTCGGCCACCGGTGCGGATCGAACGGTTCCGCGCGCGAGCGGAGGTCGAGGGGTCCGCCGACGGGGTGCTCAGACGAGATTGCGTTCCGGGCGGTGCTCGTCGCGGGCGAAGCGGTCCACGCCGAGCCCGCTGACGTCGACCGGTGGTGGCCGGTCCAGCACCAGGTCGCGGACCACTTCGCCCACCGCCGGGCTCTGCAGGAAGCCGTGCCCGGAAAAACCGGTCGCGTACAGGAACCCGCGCACCTCCGCCGCCGAGCCGATCAGCGCGTTGTGGTCGGGGCTCAGTTCGTAGAGCCCGGCCCAGCGGTGCGCCGCGCCCAGCGCGGCCAGCGCCGGTGCCCGCTGTTCAACGGTGTCCGCGAGCAGTTCGAGCCAGCCGTCGTCGAGGTGCGGCTCGGCGCTGTCCAGCGGGTCCGGCATGCCCATCAGCAGGCCGGGCCCCTCCTCGTGGAAGTAGAAGCCGGTCCCGAAGTCGATGGTGAACGGCAACCGGTCGGGCAACCCGGGTGCCGGTTCGGTGACCAGGATCTGCCGCCGCAGCGGCCGGACCGGCAGCTCGACCCCGGCCATCGCGCCGACGGCCGCCGACCAGGCGCCCGCCGCGCACACCACCGCGGAGGTGGCGACCGGGCCCGCGTCGGTGCGCACCCCGGTCACCGCACCGCCGGTGACCTCGATGCCGGTCACGGCGCAGTGCCGCTGGATCCGCGCGCCGCAGCGGCGCGCTCCGGCGGCGTAGCCCTGCACCACGCCGTCCGGGGTGCAGTGCCCGTCGGTGGGGGAGAAGGCGCCGGCGAGCACGTCGTCCACGGACACGGGTGGCGAGAGCTCGCCCGCCTCCCGTGCGGTGAGCATCCGGCTGGGGACACCGCAGGCGTTCTGCAGCCGCACGGACTCCTCGAACGCCGCCACGTCCGCCGGATCGGTGAGCAGGAACAGGTAGCCGTTCCGGCGCAGGTCGATGCAGCCGCCGGGCCGTTCGTCGAAGCGGGCGAACGCGCGCAGGCTGCGCGCACCGAGCTCGATGTTGACCGGGTCGGAGAACTGCGCCCGCACCCCGCCTGCCGCCTTGCCCGTGCTGCCGGAGCCGAGTTCGCCGCGTTCCAGCAGGAGCACATCCGCTCCCGCCTCGGCGAGGTGGAAGGCGATGGAGGTGCCCATCGCCCCGCCACCGATCACGACGACCTCGGCCCGGCCCGGCGGGGTCACTCGGTGCCGCCCAGTTCGGGCGGCAACCGGTAGCCGCGGTCCGGCTCGACGGTGGCCACGTCCATCTGGGCCTTCTGCAGCTTGCCGGAGAAGTCCCAGTTCAACGACTGCCAGCGGGTGAACTGGTCGAGCACCCAGATGCCCGACTGCCTGCTGCCGTTCCCGGACCGCCCGTTGCCGCCGAACGGCAGGTGCGCCTCCGCGCCGGAGGTCGAGTTGTTCACGCTGACCATGCCGGCCCGGGTGCCCTGGCGGAACCGGAAGGCCGTGGCCGGGTCGGTGGTGTAGACGGCGGCGGAGAGGCCGTATCCGGGCGCGTCGCCGAGCTCGATCGCCTCGTCCAGGCTGTCGAAGGTGCTGACCCCGACGATCGGGCCGAAGGTCTCCTGGGCGAACACGTGGTCCTCGGGGCGCAAGCCGTCCAGCAGCACGGGGTGGTAGAACAGCCCGGCCTCCGGGTCTCCCAGGAATCCGGCGCGCGGCGCGTCACCGCGGATCCGCCCGACGAACTCGGACCCCAGGACCCGGTGGTGGTCGGCGATGGTGTCCAGCACCGCTTCGAAGCCGTTGGCGAACTTCTGGTCGAGCAGCGGCCCGTAGAGCACCTCCTGCGCCGGGTCGCCGATCACCGCGTCGCGCAGCGCGCGGTCGAGCCTGCTCACGAACTCGTCGTGCACGTCCCGGTGCACGATCAGGTTGCCGAGCGAGGTGCAGCGCTGCCCCGCCGTTCCCCAGCCGGAGAACAGCGCGCCCTCCACGGCCAGGTCGAGGTCGGCGTCCGCGGCCACCACCATCGGGTTCTTCCCGCCGAGCTCCAGGCAGGGGCTCTGGGCGTAGCGGCCGCACAGCTCGCCGATGCGCGAGCCGACGGCGCTGGAGCCGGTGAAACCCACCTTGTCGACCAGGCCGTCGCGCAGCGCGGTCTCCAGCCCGGCGTAGGTGGCCTCGCCGTCGGCGTACACCAGGTTCAGCACGCCGCGCGGCACCCCGGCCCGCCAGGCCAGCTCGGCGACGGCGCGCGCGGCCGCGGCGGCGTACTCGGCCGGTTTCCACACCACCGCGTTGCCGCAGAGCAGGGCTGGCACCAGGTACCAGGACGGCACCGCCACCGGGAAGTTCCCCGCGGTGATCACCGCTGCCACGCCCACCGGAACCCGGAAGGTGAACAGCTGCTTATCCGGCATCTCGGAGGGCACCGTCTGCCCGTAGAGCCGCCTGCCCTCGCCGAGGAAGAAGTCGCAGGTGTCGACGATCTCCTGGACTTCGCCGAGCGCTTCGGCGTAGGGCTTGCCGATCTCCCTGGTCACGAGCCGGGCGAGCGACTCCTTGTTCGCCTCGACCAGCCTGCCGAGCTCGGCGACGACCCGGCCGCGCACGGGAGCGGGCACCTGCGCCCACTCGCGCTGCGCGGTGCGGGCGGCCTTCGCGGCGGCGTGCAGCGCGTCCGCTCCGCCGAGCTCGACCCGCGCCACCACGTCGTCCAGCCGCGCGGGGTTGCGGGAGAGGTACTCGCCGGTGCCGGACCCGGTCGCCGCCTCGTGCGCGCCTGCTCCGATCACCGAACTCACCGTCGTCGACACCGTGGTCCACCTCTTCCTCGTGCGTGCTTGCGGGTGCGTGCTCGCGCTCGTGCCGTCGGCGGCCGGGGCCGGTCGGCGAGTCGCTCGTCGGGAACCGGGAAATCGGGTACCGGGGCGTCGGGCAGGGCGGAGCGGGGAGCCGCCGGAGCGGCGGAGGACTGCCGGCTGCGGTGTGCGACCGGCCGTGGAACTCACGGTAACCGCGCAGGCGTTCGAACATCGAGCATCAGAAGAGTGATTTCCTGACGTTCTGAGCGACAGCGATGCTATTGCTCCGCGAGATCGTCCGCCGCGCGTCCCGGGGCCCCGCGTCCCTAGAGCCCGCATCCCGAGAGCCCGGTGCCCGAACCCCGTTCCCAGCACCCCGCCCCGCGTGCCAGGTTGCGGGGGAACCGCGAACCGGAGGAACCGATGACCGACCTGATGTGGACCGACGCGGACGTGACCGCGGCCCTGGACCTCGACACGGCGATCCGCTCGCAGCGGACCGCGTTCGAAGCGCTCGCCGACGGCCGGGCGCGGCTCGCCCCGAAGGTCTCGGTGCCCAGCGGCACCGGCACCGCGCTGAGCTACCTCGGCACCGTCTCGCCGGAGCACGGCGCCGTCGCCAAGCTCGTCTCGGTGCACCCGGGCAACGCCGAGCTGGACCTGCCGGTGATCTCGGGGACCCTTCTGGTGCTCGACGCCCGCACCGGCGGACCGCGCGCGGTCCTGGCGGGCACCGCGCTCACCGAGCTGCGCACCGCGGCGGGCAGCGCGGTCGCCGTCGACGCCCTCGCTCCCGGAGCGGCGGCCGACCTCGCGGTGCTCGGTTCCGGCGTCCAGGCCCGGGCGCACGTGCGCGCCATCGCCCGCGTGCGGGAGCTGCGGAGCGTCCGCGTGCACGGCCGGAACCGGCAGCGGCGGGAGGCGCTCGCCGCCGAGCTCGCCGCCGAACTCGGGCTCGACGTGCGCCCCGCGGACACCGCCGAGCAGGCCGTCCGCGGCGCCGCGATCATCGCCACCTGCACGCTGAGCGCCGAGCCGGTCGTCGCGACCGACCTGCTGGAACCCGGTGCCACGGTGGTGTCGGTGGGCTCCTTCGAACCGCACCGCCACGAGGTCGACGCGGAGCTCGTGCGGCGCGCGGGGGCGGTCGTGGTCGACGATGCGGACACCGCCGCCGGCCACGCCGGCCCGATCGTGCGCGCGCTGCGCGACGGGGACCTGGACCGGGCCCGGCTGCGCTCGCTCGGCGAGGTGCTGACCGGGCGCGCTCCGGGCCGCACCGCGCCGGAGGACCTGGTGTTCTACAACAGCGTCGGCGTGGGGGTGCAGGACGCCGCCGCGGCGCACGCGGTGCTCGGCACGCTCTAGGAGGGCTCGGATGGGTTTCGCGCGGCGGTTGGCGGACTCGCTTGCCGGAGTGCGCCCGGACTTCCCGGGCCGCCTCGGGTTCGCCGCGTGGGACCTGCGCGAGCGGGTGCCGGTGCTCAGCGGCGCCGACCGCGAGGTGCACCCGGCGAGCACCATCAAGGTGCTCGTGATGATCAGCGCGCTGCGGGGCATCCACGGTGGACTGTTCACCCTGGACGACCAGATGCCGGTTCCCGCGGAACGAGCCGGAGGTTCCGGCGTGCTGCACGAACTGTCCGGAGTGGATCGGCTCGCCCTCGGCGACCTGATCACGCTCATGATCGTGATCAGCGACAACGCCGCGACGAACGCGGTGATCGACGCCGTGGGCTTCCCGGCGATCGCCCGCTGCGCCACCGACCTGGGGTGCACTGCCACCCGGGTGGAGCGGCGGCTGATGGACGTGCGGGCCCCGGGCCGGAACACGACCAGCGCCCGCGACCAGGCGCGGATCCTGGACCGGCTCGCCACCGCGCGGGCGCTGCCACCGGACCTGACCGCGCACGCGCTGCGCGTGCTCTCCCGCCAGCAGGTGCGCGATCGGCTGCCCGCGCTGCTGCCGGAGGGCGTCCGCTGCTGGAACAAGACCGGCGAGATCGCGCACTCCCGGCACGACGTGGCGCTGATCGGCGACCACCGGCCGCGCGCGGTGGTGGCCGTGCTGGTGGACGAGCTCGCCGACGAGCGGGCCGCGCACCGCCTCGCCTGCGACCGCATCGCGGACCTCGGACTGCGCGTGTTCCACGCGCTGGGGTGACGTCCTCGGCCGGTCGTCAGCGCCGGTGGACGGGTTCTCCGTCCACGAAGGTCAGTTCCACCCGGGCCCGGCCGATCTCCTGCGGCGGCAGGGAGAACGGGTCGCGGTCGAGCACCACGAGGTCGGCCGCCTTGCCCGGCTCCAACGACCCGGTCTCGGCGGCGAACCCGTTCGCGCGCGCCGCGCCCGCGGTGTGCGCGGTCAGCGCCGTCTCCAGCCGCAGCGCCTGCTCCGGCAGGAACGCCGAGGCCCCGCCCGGTTCGCGGCGGTTCACCGCGGCGTGCACCGCGGCGAGCGGATCGGGATCGGAGACCGGCCAGTCGCTGCCCGCGGCGAGCGGGGCGCCCGCTTCGTGCAGCGACCGGAACGGGTACTGGCGCGCGGCGCGCTCGGCACCGAGGCGCGGGATGGTCAGCTCCGTCATCGCCGCGTCGGGGACCGCCCAGGCCGGCTGGACGTTCGCGGTCACGCCGAGCTCCCGGAACCGCGGCACGTCGTTCGGGTGCACCACCTGCACGTGCGCGATCTGGTGGCGCAGCCCCGAACCCGGCGCGGCGGCGACGGCGTCCAGCGCCGCGCGCACCGCCCGGTCACCGACGGCGTGGAAGTGCACCGCGAAGTCCGCGGCGGCGAGCGCGGTGACGACCTCCCGCAGCTCGGCGTCCGGGAGGTGGGCCAGCCCGCGGCCCTGCTCGCCGAGGTAGGGGGCTTCCATGGCTGCGGTGCGGTTCTCGCACACCCCGTCCAGCATGACCTTCACGTGCTCGGCCCGGAACCGCTCGCCGCGCGCCCGACGCCGCCGCTCGACCAGCTCCGGGATCTGCTCCGCGCCGCGGCGGCGGTCCCACCACAGCGCGCCCTGCACCCTGGCGCGCAGCCGCCCCGCGCGGTCGAGTTCCCGGTAGGTGTCCAAGACGTCCGCGTGCCCCAAGTAGGCGCCGACGATCGCGTCCTGCCACCCGGTGACGCCGTGCGCGTGCAGCACCCGCTGGCCCTCCAGCAGCGCCGCGCGGTGCTCGCCGGGATCCGGGGCGGGCAACGCGCGGGCCACGAGGTCCGCGGCGCCCTCGTGCAACGTCCCGGTGGGCCGGCCGCGCCCGTCCCGCTCGATCCAGCCGTCCGGGGGATCGGGGGTGTCCGCGCGCACCCCGGCGAGGCGCAGCGCGGCGGTGTTCGCCCAGGCGCTGTGCAGGTCGCGGTTGAGCAGGTACGCGGGCCGGTCCCCGGTCACCGCGTCCAGCTCGCCCGCGGTCGGCGCGCCACCGGGGAACAGCGGCGAGTCCCAGCCGCCGCCGAGCACCCAGCCGGCACCGCCGTGCGCGGCCACGGTCCGCAGGCACTCCGCTGCGCTCGTCGCCGCCGTGAGGTCGCAGCGCAGCCGCCGCAGCCCGCCGAACACCGGGTGCGCGTGCGCGTCCTGGAACCCGGGCAGCAGCAGCCGCCCGGACAACCGCACCACCTCGGTGCGGCTCGTGATCAGCGGCCGCCCCGCCGGCTCGCCCAGCGCGAGGACGCGGCCCGCCCGCACGGCGAGCGCGTCGGTGCGCGAACCGCCGGCGTCCGAGGTGACGACCGGGCCGTCCACGAACGCCAGGTCGGCGCCCGTCAGCGATGCTCCTCGCCGGTGATCACCGAGACCGCGAGCTCCCGGTCGTGCTCGTCCACCTCCGGGACCTGGAACCCGGTGCCGCGGATGTGGTCGACCAGCGCCGCGTCCGGCGGGACCCCGTGCTTGCGTAGGTAGTAGCCGACCGCGCCGGGCCAGATCCACCGGCCGTCGGTGTGGAAGGTCAGCGGCACGTCGGCGGGAGCGGCGGGGTCGAGCTGGTCGGTGTCGTAGCTGCGCGCCGCCAGCACCACCGGCGCCCGGTCGAGGTAGTCGACGAGCCCGCGCAGCTCCGCGTCGTCGATCCCGGGCCGGTCCACCTGCGGGCGCCCGTCCTCGTCGACCGAGTCGAAGACCTCCGCGGTGCGCAGCGCGGGCGTGCGGGTGGCGCTGCCGGTCGCGTCCGGGATTCCCGCGCCCCGCGCGAGCCAGGCGGGGATGTTCGCGCCCGCGCGCGGGTAGGTGCGCAGCTCCGCGGCGAACTCCTCGGGCGGCGGGGTGCGGTTCCAGCCCGGCTCGTGGTCGCCGTTGAAGTCGACGCTGTAGCTGCTGGGCCGCTGCAGGCGGTAGAGGGCGCTGATCCAGGTCCCGCGGTCGGCCTCGTGCATGCCGTGGCGGAGGCGGGCGAACAGCCCCGCGACCGCGTCCGGGACCGCGATCGGGATCGGGGTGCCGTTGGGAGCCAGCAGTTGCGCGGCGAGCTCGGCGTGCCCGCCCACGGCGCGGTACTCGACGGTGACCTCGCTCCACGCGGGGGGCATGGAGCGCAGCAGCACCCGGCCCACCTCCTGGATGAGGTTCTGCTGCGCCGCCTGGTCCAGCGCACCCGGCGGATCCTGCGGATCCGGTCGGTGGGGCCCCTGCTCGGGGAGTCCCGGTTGGCTCATGCCTGCATCCTCCCAGCCCATGCGCGGGCGGCGGAGCCGATTCCCCGAACTCGTGCGCGCCCGACGTCCTGCGTTCACCCGCGCGAAGCCGCGGGCGGACAACTGCCGCGCCCAGAGCTTAAGACCCCGGACGAGTGAGTGTCGGCGGCCAGCTGTCCCCTTCCCGGCGATCTCCGATTAGCCTGGTCAGCGGCTTGCCGGCACATCACGGGCGGGTTTCGCCGTGAACTTCGGATGACGGCGTGAATGTCGGATACGACGATTGTTGACAATAAATCCAGCTCGGGTTTAGCTTCGATCCATCGCCGGCGAGACGTGGAGGTGACCATGCGGGCCCATGAGCACGGCCTTCCCCGTCCCCTCCGCTGGCTGGCTTCTTCATCGCTCTGGCTGCGACATTGAGGCTGATCACCGCTTGAGGCGGTGATCACGACGCGCAGCGCGTGCGGCCGGCCGAGCCGGGCCCCGCGGGACCAGTCCCTGAGCGGTGCTCGAACTCCCTCGCCGGAACACGCCCCTTCTGTAGGTAACTCTGGTGGGGGGCCTCGAGGCGCCCATGCCATGCACTGCACTTGGGAGGAGGTTCGGCCGGTGGCACTCGTCGACTGCGACCCGCTGATGAGGGTGACCTGGACAGATCCGGTGACGGGGAAGAACGGGTTCCTCGTCGTGCACAGCCTGGTGTCAGGCCTGGCGACCGGCGGAACCCGGATGCGCGCCGGATGCACGATGTCGGAGGTGGAGGACCTGGCGCGGGGGATGGCCCGCAAGACCGCCGTGTTCGACCTGCCGGTCGGTGGCGCCAAGGGCGGCATCGACTGCGATCCCAAGGACCCGGACGCGCACGGCGTGCTGCGCCGCTTCGTCGAGGCCATGCGCCCGTGGATCGACGCGCACTGGGTGACCGCCGAGGACCTGGGCGTGCCGCAGCACCTGATCGACGACGTGTTCGTCGAGGCTGGGCTGCAGCAGTCCTACCACGCGGCGATCCGCCGGGCGCCCGACGTGGAGCACACGCTGCGCCGGGTGCGGGCCGGGCTGAACGCGCCCGTTCCCGGCGGGCTGCTGCTCGGGGATGTGGTCGGCGGCTACGGCGTGGCGCAGTGCTGCCTCGGCGTGGTGCACGCCCGCGCCTGGGACCACGCGAGCACCACCGTCGCGGTGCAGGGCGTGGGGACCATGGGTGGCGGTGCCGCCTGGTACCTGCACGAGGCCGGGCTGAAGGTGGTCGCGGTGGCCGACGCCGCGGGTTCGCTCTACCACCCGGACGGGCTCGACGTGCCCGCGCTGCTGGAGGCCCGGGACCGGTTCGGCGAGATCGACCGCGACCAGGTGCCCGCGGACGTGCAGCGGCTGCCGCGGGACGCGGTGCTCTCGATCGACGTGGACGTGCTGATCCCGGCCGCGGTGTCCTACGCGATCACCCCGGAGCGGGTGGCCCAGGTCAACGCCAAGGTGATCATCGAGGCGGCGAACACGCCGATCACCGCCGAAGCGGAGCGGCAGCTGGCGGACCGCGGAGTGCCGGTGATCCCGGACTTCGTGGCGAACTCCGGCGCGGTCGCCTGGGCGTGGTGGCTGCTGCTGGGCCGGGTGGACGCCGACCCGGTGCTGTCGTTCAGCGTGCTCCGGGAGGAGATGCTGGCGAAGATCCCGCCGCTGCTGGCGGCCTGGGACGCCGACGGCACCACGCCGCGCACGGCCGCGCTGCGGCTCGCGGACTGGCAGACCGAGCAGAACAAGGTGGCGGAGGCCGAGGGGAGGCTGCTGGTCAGCATTCCGTAGGCTCACCGCATCAGACTGGAACGTGGGCGCCCCCCCCCCCCCCCGGGGGGGGCGCCCCCCCCCCACGCGGGATAGAGCGGGACGCGGGTGGGGGGTCCACCCCCCCCCGGGGCCCCCCGGGGGGGGGGGGGGGGGGGGGGCGGACCCCCGGGGGGG